>NZ_JACVVF010000094.1:0-4147 GCF_016648095.1 Pseudomonas sp. S32 | reverse complement strand
AAGCGTAGGAGCGAGCGCAGCTCGCGATGCGCCGCGCGGGCGGCGCTCGATGTGCGCACCACCGCGCAACCCAAGGCAAGCCCCTCCCAGCCCCAACGCTTCAGCTATTTGTTACGCAACCGGTAAAACACCGTTGCATCTAAGACTAAGGTCGTCTGGTTGGCGTCCAACAGCCGCATAAAGTAAGGGTGTGGGTTGCATTCCCTCTTTGTGCTGCTAGGACAACAACAATGAACGACAGCATTTACCTCTCGATACAAAACAGCCCCCGTTTCAAGGAGCTGGTCAGCAAACGCGAACGGTTCGCCTGGATTCTCTCGGCGATCATGCTCGGCCTCTACTGCGCTTTCATCCTCCTGATCGCCTACGGTCCTCAGATTCTGGGCACCAAGCTCAGCCCTGGGTCATCGATTACCTGGGGTATCCCCCTGGGCGTCGGCCTGATCGTTTCGGCATTTGTCCTTACCGCCATCTACGTGCGCCGCGCCAACGGCGAATTCGATGAGCTGAACAAGGCCATCCTGAAGGAGGCGCAACAATGATTCGTCACGCCAAAGCCCTGGCCATACTGGCCTGCGGAGCCTTCGCACCCGCTGTGTGGGCAGCCGATGCCCTGACCGGCGAGGTGCAGAAACAACCGCTGAATGTGTCGGCGATTGCCATGTTCGTGGCCTTTGTCGCCTTTACCCTTGGCATTACCTACTGGGCGTCCAAACGCAACAAGTCGGCGGCCGACTACTATGCGGCCGGCGGCAAGATCACAGGCTTCCAGAACGGCCTGGCGATTGCCGGCGACTACATGTCGGCGGCCTCGTTCCTGGGTATTTCCGCACTGGTGTTCACCTCCGGCTACGATGGCCTGATCTACTCCATCGGCTTTCTGGTCGGCTGGCCGATCATTCTGTTCCTGATCGCCGAGCGCCTGCGCAACCTGGGCAAGTACACCTTCGCCGACGTGGCCTCCTACCGCCTTGGGCAAAAGGAAATCCGCACCTTGTCCGCCTCTGGTTCGCTGGTGGTAGTGGCGTTCTACCTGATCGCGCAGATGGTAGGTGCCGGCAAGCTGATCGAGCTGCTGTTCGGCCTCGACTACCACGTGGCGGTGATCCTGGTGGGCATCCTCATGTGCCTGTACGTGCTGTTCGGCGGCATGCTGGCCACCACCTGGGTACAGATCATCAAGGCGGTGCTGCTGCTGTCCGGTGCCAGCTTCATGGCACTGATGGTCATGAAGCACGTAGGCTTTGACTTCAACACCCTGTTCTCCGAAGCGATCAAGGTGCACGCCAAGGGTGAGGCCATCATGAGCCCGGGCGGCCTGGTCAAGGACCCGATCTCGGCGTTCTCCCTGGGCCTGGCGCTGATGTTCGGCACGGCCGGCCTGCCGCACATCCTGATGCGCTTCTTCACCGTCAGTGACGCCAAGGAAGCGCGCAAGAGCGTGCTGTACGCCACGGGCTTCATCGGCTACTTCTACATCCTCACCTTCATCATCGGCTTTGGCGCCATTCTGCTGGTCAGCACCAACCCGGACTTCAAGGACGCTACCGGTGCCCTGCTGGGTGGCAACAACATGGCGGCGGTGCACCTGGCCAATGCCGTGGGTGGCAGCGTGTTCCTCGGGTTTATCTCGGCCGTGGCCTTCGCCACCATCCTGGCGGTCGTCGCGGGCCTGACCTTGGCCGGTGCCTCGGCGGTGTCCCACGACCTGTACGCCAGCGTGTGGCGCAAGGGCAAGGCCAACGACAAGGACGAGATCCGCGTGTCGAAGATCACCACCGTCGCCCTGGGCGTGCTGGCGATCGGCCTGGGCATTCTGTTCGAGAAGCAGAACATCGCCTTCATGGTGGGCCTGGCGTTCTCCATCGCAGCCAGCTGCAACTTCCCGGTGCTGTTGCTCTCGATGTACTGGAAGAAGCTGACCACCCGGGGTGCCATGATCGGCGGCTGGCTGGGCCTGATCAGTGCGGTAACGCTGATGGTGCTCGGCCCGACCATCTGGGTGCAGATCCTCGGCCACGAGAAACCGATCTACCCGTACGAATATCCGGCGCTGTTCTCCATGCTGATTGCCTTTGGCGGTATCTGGTTCTTCTCGATCACCGACAAGTCCAAGGCTGCTGAAAACGAACGCGCACTGTTCTTCCCGCAGTTCGTGCGCTCGCAAACGGGCCTGGGTGCCTCAGGGGCTGTCTCGCACTGATCTTCAGGTACAAAAAAACCGCGCCTTGGCGCGGTTTTTTTGTGTGTTTGCGTCAGATCCTGCCGAGTAGCAACAACACCAGCAAGACCACAAGCACCACACCAACGATACCGGACGGGCCATAGCCCCAGCTACGCGAGTGAGGGAAGACGGGCAGGCCGCCAATCAGCAGGAGGATCAGGATGATGATCAGAATCGTGGTCATGTAGGAGTCCTTGCGTGGTGGAGGGTCAAGGGCCTCGGGTTGCCGGCCTCTTGTAAATTCGGACCGATGCCGTTTGTGAAAGATTCCATCGGCGTGTAGGCCGGTTCGACATCTTTTTGTGCAACCGCCTGTTCATGGCCGCTCATTCACTCGCCTGATAAGCCCTGCCAGCTCCTGAGGGCTTGATTAAACTCGCTGCATTCACCCTCACCACAAGGCTTGCAGCCATGCACAACCGCATCATGATCACGGGCGCCGGGTCGGGCCTCGGGCGCGAGATTGCCCTGCGCTGGGCCCGCGAAGGCTGGCAGCTGGCGCTGGCCGACGTGAACCCGGCAGGCCTGCGCGAAACCTTGGAGCAGGTGAAGGCCGCTGGCGGCTCGGGCTTTGCCCAGCACTGCGATGTGCGCGACTACAGCCAGCTGACCGCCATGGCCCAGGCCTGCGACGAGCAGTTCGGGGGCGTGGACGTCATCGTCAACAATGCGGGCGTGGCTTCAGGCGGGTTCTTCGCCGAGCTGTCGCTGGAAGACTGGGACTGGCAGATTTCGGTCAACCTGATGGGCGTGGTCAAGGGCTGCAAGGCGTTTTTGCCGCTGCTGGAGCGCAGCAAGGGCCGCATCATCAATATCGCCTCCATGGCCGCGCTGATGCAGGGCCCGGGCATGAGCAACTACAACGTGGCCAAGGCTGGGGTGCTGGCATTGTCCGAGAGCCTGCTGGTGGAGCTGCGTCAGTTGGAAGTGGCAGTGCACGTGGTGTGTCCGTCCTTTTTCCAGACCAACCTGCTGGACTCGTTCCGCGGCCCGGACCCGGCCATGAAAGCCCAGGTGGGCAAGCTGCTGGAAAGCTCGCCCATCAGCGCGGCCGATATAGCCGAGTGCATCTTCGAGCATGTGGCAGCCGGGCAGTTTTTGATCCTGCCCCACGAAGCAGGCAGGCAAGCCTGGGCCATGAAGTGCCAGGCCCCTCAGCGGCTGTACGACGAAATGGCGGAAATGGCGATGAAGATGCGAGCCAAGGCGCGTTCAGGCTGACGGATTAGGTGAAATCTGTAGGGAAAATTACCGTAGCTTGTCGGCAACTTCTGAATAGCGGGGGAAGTCTTGTGTAGCTGAACAGCTACGATGCACCCTCCGGTTTTCCCTTTCGCAGGAGGACCGGAACATGTTGGTGATAGGACGCGAAGTGGGTGAAGTAATCGTGATTGGCGACGACATCCGCATCATGGTGGTCGAAACCCGGGACGGCATGGTGCGCTTTGGTGTGGATGCACCGCGTGAAGTGCCGGTGCACCGTGCCGAGGTGTATCGGCGAATCAAGGAGGCGCAGCAGGCCAAGGCGGGCAGGGCGTGATCGGCTAGTCAAGCAGCTCGGGCGGCACATCGTGCTTGGCCAGCAATTGGCATTGCTGGCTCTCGGGGTCGAACAGGATAAAGGCCTGGCCCTTGGCCAATGCCTGGCGCACCCGCAGCACCCGCGTTTCCAGCGGGGTGTCGTCACCGTTGTCGGTACCGTCGCGGGTCACGAAGTCTTCGATCAGACGGGTGAGGGTGTCGGCTTGCAGGTGTTCGTAGGGTATCAGCATGGTGAGGGGTGTCTGAGAGCGGTGTAGGCATGCTACGCGAAACGGGCGGTTGTGGGGGAGGTTAGCCGCAGGTGGTTGCCTTGAGAAGGTCTGCGCCTGGGAGACCGAGCGCCGCCCGCGCGGCGCATCGCGAGCTGCGCTCGCTCCTACG
>NZ_JACVVF010000093.1:0-5249 GCF_016648095.1 Pseudomonas sp. S32 | reverse complement strand
TCGCGATGCGCCGCGCGGGCGGCGCTCGGTCTCATAGGCGCAGATCATGTTATGGCGTACGTTTCGCGGGTAAACCCGCTTCCACAGGTTGAATGGTTGAGTTGCCGGCGATGGGCCGCGAAGCGGCGTTAGATCCAGAGGTCGTTCTGCGCCGTGCGCTCACCCCCTTCATGGCCCGTATTCAGCACCCCGCGTGGCTCGATCATCATCAGTTTCGCCTCCCCCTGTGCAGCCGTCCTGTGCTCTACACCTCGCGGCACCACAAACAACTCACCCGGCTGTACCCACACTCAACCCGCTGGCAGGTCGATGCGCAATGTGCCCTCCAGGACCAGAAACGCCTCATCGGTTTCTGGGTGCGAATGCCAGATGAATTCGCCCTCGATACGTACCACCTTGAACTGG
This sequence comes from Pseudomonas sp. S32, assembly GCF_016648095.1. Classification (NCBI taxonomy): domain Bacteria; kingdom Pseudomonadati; phylum Pseudomonadota; class Gammaproteobacteria; order Pseudomonadales; family Pseudomonadaceae; genus Pseudomonas; species Pseudomonas sp. S32. The sequence goes on along the minus strand of NZ_JACVVF010000093.1, from coordinate 4,844 downwards.
TAGTCGTTCATTTCCGCGACCACCCGGGGGCTCCATTGCTGGTCGATCATGGATGCTTTTGCCTTCAGGTTCACAGGCTGTGCAGGGGCTTGCTGCTTTGATGCGGGCATGGCGGGTTCTCCGTTGTTGGAGAGCCAAGCCTACTCAGCGGGCGCAACGGCTTCTTGTACGATCCTGCAACTCAACGCCCAGCGCGCAAGCGCTCAACCCAGCGGGCGGGGGGCACCCCGAAACTGCGGGTGAAGTGGCGGGTCATATGGCTCTGGTCGTGAAAGCCCGCGGCCAGGGCCGCGTCCACCAGCGTGAAGCCATCGAGTAGCAGCCTGCGGACCGTGTCCAGCCGCCGCAGGGTGACGAAGCGGTAAGGGCTGGTGCCATACAACGCGCGGAAGTCTCTGGACAGGCTCCATTGCTCGCGGCCGCTGGCCTTTTCGAGCATCTCCAGGGTTATGCCCGCCTGCTGGTGCTCCATGATGAAGGCCCTGGCCCGCTCAGCCGAGCGGTAATCCAGGCGCTTGCGCCCACGCGGCTTACCGCCCACGGCGCGCAGGGCCATGGCCAGGTCGTACACGGCGTCCTGTTCCTCCAGCCTTTCCAGGGGGTGGTCGAGTGCCTGGACAAAGGCCTGACTGGCGCTGAACAGGCGGGGGTCGCTGGACACGCCGCCAGCAATGAACGGCAGCGGCTCGCCCCCCAGCACCTGCTGTATCAGCGCCGGGTCGATATAGGCCATGCGGTAGCGAAAACCCGCAGCGGTGCCGGCCATGCCGTCATGCAATTCGTCAGGGTGCAACACCAGCGTGTTGCCCGGCACGCCATGGCACAGCGAGCCTTTGTAGTGAAAACTCTGCACCCCGGCCAGGGTACGGCCAATGGAGTAGGTGTCGTGCCGATGCGGGTCATACCCATGGCTGCCGAACCAGGCTTCGATCCGTTCCACGCTGCCAGGCTGGGCGCTGCGGATGACCCAGTCGGAGGCAGGGGGGTGGTTGGGCTCGCTGTGCATGGTCGTCGTCCTGGGCTTGAGACCCTGAAGCGTACAGGTTCAGCTCTGTAACAGGACAGCGGCCACATGTACCGCCCCCTGAGTTTTACGACGAGGTTGACGTCTGGTTGCCCGGGGCAGGGTATGATGGCCGCCATGTAACCCGCCAGAAGCCAGCCATGAACCGCCAGAAGAAAATCAAGCAACTCCTCAAGGCCCACGCCAAGAAAGCCAGCGCCAAGCTCGCCCCGCGCAGCACCAAGCCCAAATACATCAGCAAGGCCGACCGGGAGAAGCTGGCGGCGCAAGCTGCGAGCGAAGCCGCGACCCCAGCCGAGTGAGTGGCTGATCAAATCACTTTCACCGCGCGGCCGATGAACTTCACTGGCCCGGTAGGGGCGCCTGTCGGTGAGCCGCCGGCTTTCTCCAAGGTGAGCTCGAACAGCTGATTCGGCTCGACAGCGGGCAAGCCTTTGAGCGGCACACGGTAGGGTTCGCCCGGTTTGACCAACCCCAGGGAAACCGGGGCCTGCCATTGCTCACCCTTGGTCCAGAACTGCAACGCCATGCCCGGCGGCACGTCATCGTCGCCCAACGGGAGCAACTCGATCATGCGGGCATCGTTGGCTTGCACCACCCAGCCTGGTGCTTGACCGGAGGGGGCTGCCAGCACTACCAGGTAGCTTGTCATGGGTGGGGCCTGGGTCAGTAAGGCCAGCGCCAGCAGCAGGCTGGCGGCCAGCCCTGCGGCGCTCAGGCCCTGCCACAGCCCCAGGCGATTCCACCCACGTGCAACAGGGCGCTGCCGGCCCTGCAGGGTTTGGCTGAGGCTGCGTTCGATACGTCGCCACAAGCGGGGGCTTGGGGGGACGGGTTGGGCCTGTTGGGTCAGGTCGAGCAGCCGCGCCTCCCAGGCATCCACGGCAGCCCTCAGGGTGGGGTCGGTGCCCAGGCGCTTGTGCAGGGCGGCGTGAGCTTCGCCGTCGAGGGTGCCAAGCACGTACTCGCCTGCCAGCGCGTGAAGCTCGTCGTCATGGGCATCATCAGCTGTCTGGTTCATGTCATGCACGCTCTCAGCGCCTTCAGGCTCCGCTTGATCCACGCCTTTACCGTGCCCAGCGGCGCACCGAGCAAGGTGGCGATTTCGGCATTGCTGCAACCGTCCACGTAGGCATGCAGAATGCAGCGCAGCGGGCCCGGTTGCAGCTGTTCAAGGCAGTGGTAAAGCTTCCCGGAGCCGGACCACAAGTGCGCGGCTTCGACCTCCGGCGGTATTGTCGGGGTTGCGGCCATGGCTGCGTCGTCGAGGTCCGTTTCGCGTCGGCTGTCGCGTATGAAGTTCAGGGCCAGGTGCCGGGTCACGCTGTACACCCAGCCGCGCGCCGAACCGCGTGCGGGGTCATAACTGCCGGCACCGGTCCAGATACGCATGAAGGCGTCATGCACGATGTCTTCGGCAGTGGCCCGGTCACGGCTGATACGCTGGGCCACGCCCAGCAGGCGGGCGCCCTCATGTTCGTACAGCGCCTGTAATGCACGGCGGTCTCCGTTGGCGCAGGCCGCCAGGCAACCTTCGAAATCAAAAGGAACAACAGGTGCGTTCAATGGGCGGCGTTCCTTGCGGTCATTGGGCAGTGGGCGGCGCCCCGGGCCGGCTGGCCAGGGGCTCGACTGCAGCGTAGATGATCAATGGCCAGTGCGCTGGTCAGTGCCCGGTCACTTCGCTGCCCAGAACACGTAATCAGCCTGATACTTGACGACCTGCTGCTTGCCTTTGTTCTGTGCATTACAGGCCTCGGCCGGAGCGACACCGCCGCGGGTAGCAAGGCGCTGAATGTAACTCACCCCCTGCATGGCGCCCTGGCCTTCTGCTGGGTTGGCCTTGACCAACTGGTAGGGCAAATCGGCTTTCGCTGCAGGTGCTACGGCCAGTTGGGTGCCGGTCACCTTCGAACCGTCTTTGGCTTGCCAGGTGGCCGGTGGGCCGAAGTAGTCGCCCACGGTATTGCCGGCCCGGTCTTTCAGCACCGCCTTGGGCCCGACAAAAAACCACTCTGTCTGCCCGGGCGCCTTGGCTTTGTCGCGGCATTCGTAGGTGATCTCACCCACCCCTACGGTCTTCATCACGATCACGTGGCCGTCGGGCACCTTGATCGGGTCCGGTATACCCGACTGGGCATGGGCGGTGGTAACGCCGAAGGCAAAGCAGGTGGCGAGCAGAGCGTAGGTCGGTTTGAGATTCATGGTGTGCACTCCTTGAAGGTCATGGGTATGGCAATCACTGACTGCCTGATAACCACTACCCGCCAGGTTGGGTTATGGATGCACCGCCCCGGAAATAAATCTCGAGCGCCTTGGCTCAGCTCAACTGCGACAATAATCCCTGAACAAAAGGCGAGTGGGTTGGAGCAGGTTTCAGCGTGGCCAACGAGGGCAGATGGGCGAGCAGCCTGCTGGTATCTCGTCGGCCTTCACCTGGTGCGCTGCACCACCTCGATCACGGTGTGGTGCAATGCCTCTTTTGCCTGGTCAGCAGTGATCTCCCCCGACACGGCAGCTTCCGACACGGCGTCTGCGGCACCTAGCACAACCCACAGGCCGGCCTCGGAAACGCCGCCTGTGACAGCGAAGGGGGCAAATATGCCGGCGCACTTCTGCAGCAGGGCTGTCTGGTACTTGCGCTTGACCGCCGCCAGTTGAGGCGACCCGCTGAGGGCTGCCAGCACCCCCTGAATCTCACGGCCCTGGGTCATCACACAATCTACGTAAGCGCTGGCAAACACCGCAGCCTTGTCTGGCAACGTAGGTTGCGCGGCTCCGATGGCGCTATCGAACAAGGCCGTTTGGCGGACGTCGTAGTCTTCATACAGCGCAGCCAGCAAGCCCTCGCGGGAACCGAAGTGGTCGTAGACCACCGGTTTGGTCACGCCCGCCGCGTCGGCCAGTCGGCCCAGGGTCAGCGCATCGGTCCCCTCGTCGGCAATCAATGTCCAGGAGGTTTCCAGCAACTGGCGGGTACGTGCTTCGCGGGGCAGGCGCCGGCGTGCGGGTGGGGTTAGGTCGGTCATGGGCGCGATTGTCCCACTGTGGTTCAGCTCTGGGAAGCGAAGATGCTGGCACCGATGGCCTGGGCGGTTTCCAGATGAGCCCGGGCATAGTCACCTTCAGATGGCAGCAGCACGGTGGAACTGCGCACCGGTGCGCCGCAGTAATCGAAGATGCCGTGGTCGATCTGGGTGTTCATGGCCGCGCCGTAGCCATGGCGCTGGTAGGTGCCCTGGTCGGCACCTCCGATGGCCACCAGGTGCACCTGCAGGCGTTGCAGCTTCTTGGTCACCTTGCCATCGTTGTTGTCCTGGTAGGCCCAGCCTTGGGCGAACACGCGATCGATCCAGCCTTTGAGCAGGGCCGGAAAAGACCACCAGTAGATGGGGTAAACCAGCACCAGTGCGTCGGCGCGGTCGAGCCGTCGCTGTTCAACTGCGACATCAGCGGGGGGTGGGGATTGCTTGAGAAACAGCTGGTGGTCCGCCAGGTTGAAACGGGGGTCGAAGCCCTCGGTGGTCAGGTCGGCGAGTTCGGCAGTGTGCTGCGGGGTGGAGGCTGTGAGGCTTTCGGCGATCGTTTGGGCGATGGCATGGGTGAGTGAGTGAGGGTCCGGGTGGGCGGTGACGATCAGGGTGTGCATGGGTAGGGTCCTTGGATGGATGGCGGATTACCTACCAAAGGTAACCTACGACTAGTAGGTTGTCTATTTTTGTGTTTGCCGTGGATCACGCGTCAGGGGTCCGCGTGCAAACAGCGCAGGCTAATTGGCCCGAAACAAACGTAGGAGCGAGCGCAGCTCGCGATGCGCCGC
>NZ_JACVVF010000092.1:0-6015 GCF_016648095.1 Pseudomonas sp. S32 | reverse complement strand
GTAGGAGCGAGCGCAGCTCGCGATGCGCCGCGCGGGCGGCGCTCGATCTCAAAGGCGAAAAACCCCTTAAGGCGGGCACCTGTAACCCCTCACACCCGTCTCCCCGCAAACCAATCGACACCAAGGTTCAACCCTGCTCAAACCCCTGCCACCCACCGCCCAGCGCCTTGTACAACCCCACCAGGGCCTGGGAAACCGCCGCCGAACTGTCGATCAGCTGCTCCTCACTGGTCAGCAAGGCGCCCTGCACGGTCAGCACATTGAGAAAGTCCACTGCGCCTTCCACGTACTGGCGCTGGGCAGTTTCCAGGGCGATACGGTTCTGGCGCACGGCTTCGGCCAGGTGATCGCGGCGCAGCTGGCTGGCGTTGTACAAGCGCAGCACGTCGTCGATCTCGTGCCACGCGCCCAGCACAACCTTGCGGTAGTTCAAGGCCGCTTCCTGCTGCTGCGCCTCGCGCAGCGCCAGGGTGCCCTTGAGCCGGCCACCTTCGAAAATCGGCAACGACAACTGCGGCCCAAACGCGAAGCGGCGCGAATCCCACGTGCCGAAATCGGCCAGTTGCATGGCCTGGAAGCCGACATTGCCCAACAGCCGAATGCTGGGGTAGAAGTCGGCCTTGGCCACGCCAATGCTGGCCGTGGCTGCATGCAGGCGGGCTTCGGCCTGGCGAATGTCGGGCCGGCGCTGGGCCAGTTCGGACGGTAAACCGATAGCAAAGCGCTGTTGCGGTGCAGGCAGGTCGGCGCCCTGCTGCAGTTGGGCCTGCAGGCTGCGCGGCGGTTCGGCGGCGAGCAGGCTCAGGGCATTGATCAGGTCGTCACGTCGGGCTTCCAGCGTAGGCAGGCGTGCCTCGATGGACGCCACTTGGGCACTGGCCTGGGCCACGTCCAACCGGGTGGCGACGCCCTCGGCCTGGCGGTCTTCAGACAGCTTCAGGCTATGCCGGGCGACCTTGAGGTTGTCCTGCGTCACGGCCAGGGTGTGCTGCACGGCGCGCAGTTGGATATAGTCCCCGGCGGTTTCCGAGAGCAATGCCAGCAACACGGCGCGGCGATCGTTTTCGGCCACCTGTACCGAGGCATCCGCCGCCTCTACTTGCCGTCGCACACGGCCCCACAGGTCAAGTTCCCACCCGGCCACCAGGTCACCCTGCCACAGGTTGAACGCCTGCTTGCCGGCCTTGCCCGAGGGGTCATTCAGGCCCTCGGCACTGTTGCGGGCGCGGCTGTAACCGGCGTTGGCCTCCACTGTCGGCGCTTCGTCGGCCGCCACGGTGCTGCGCATTGCCCGGCTTTGCAGCAGGCGCGCACTGGCCATCTGCAGGTCGAGGTTGCGCTCGGCAACCCGCTGGATCAGCGCGGTGAGCTGCGCATCGTGAAAGGTTTCCCACCACCGGGTTTCCAGCGGTTCAGGCTGCGGTTGGCTGGCCGCAGCCTGGCCCTGGATACCGGCCCACTGCTGCGGGGCCTGGCTGTCGGGCCGCTGGAAATCCGGGCCCAGGGTACAGCCGGCCATGCACAGGGCCAGCAGCAACGGGCTCAAGCGTAATGCCGGCTTCATCGTGCACTGACCTCGCTGCCCTGCAGTGTTTGCGCCTGGGTATCAATGGTGGCCTCCACCGACATGCCTACCCGCAGGCGGCTCAGCAGGGGTTGCCCGTCATCGAACACGATTTTCACCGGGATGCGCTGTACCACCTTGGTGAAGTTACCCGTGGCGTTGTCTGGTTTGACGGCGGCGAAGGTGACGCCCGTTGCCGGGGCGATGCTTTGCACGTGGCCGTGCAGTTGCTCACCGGCGAAGGTGTCGACGCTGACAGTCACCGGCTGGCCGGGCTGCACGTGGGTCAGCTGGGTTTCCTGGAAGTTGCCGACCACATAGGCCTGCTGCAACGGCACCACCGAAAGCAGCCGCGCCCCAGGCGTTACATAGGCACCCACGCGCAAGGCGCGCTCACCCACCATGCCATCCACCGGTGCAGTGATGCGGGTGTACGACAAATCCAGCTGGGCTTTCTCCAAGCCCGCTTCGGCACGTTTGAGCTGGCCATCGGCACTGGCCACCTGTGCGGTGAGGATGTCCACCTGCTTGCGGGTAGCCACCAGCGCCGCCTGGGCATTGGCCAGACGGGCCCGGGCCTGATCCACCCGGCTGCGGGCTTGCTGGGCGTTCTGCACGGTGCCGGCGCCCTGCTCGGCCAGCCGGCCGTAGCGGCGCACTTCATGGTCGGCAAAGCTCACTTCGGCCTGGGCCGCCTTGACCGCCGCTTCGGCCTGGGCGATCAGTGCCCCCTGCCGGTCAAGGGTGGCGCGGGCGTCGGCGCTTTGTGCCTGGGCCACCAACAACTGCGCCTGGGCAGCATCCAGGGCAGCCTGGTAGTCACGGGCGTCGATGGTCGCCAGCAACTGCCCAGCCTCGACCTGCTGGTTGTCCTCCACCAATACGTCCTTGATGAAGCCGGCGACCTTGGGCGCGACCACGGTGTAGTCGGCGATCACATAGGCATCGTTGGTGCTCTGCCGGTGGTCACTGCCAAACAGCCAGGGGCCAACGAGAGCGGCCAGCACGGCCACGGCCAGCACTGAGCCAATGAACAGGGTTTTGCGGTTTTGGGTCATTTCAGCGTTACTCGAAGTCATCCAGGGATCAGGCCACCGCACGCGGCGGGTAGACCCGGGTAGGCACGAAAGGAATCAGGCAGATCAGGGCAACGGCGACACCCGCCATGACCAGGTAGAGGTCGGCGGAGGTCAGTACCGCGGCTTGTTCGTGAATGCGTGCAGCCAGGCCAGGGGTGTTGCCGTCTACCAACGCGGCATTGCCCAGGCTGTCGACCAGGTGGTTGGAATGGAAATGCCGGCGCACGGTACCCAGCCCGTCCAGCAGGCCGCCCGCGATGGCGGCGGACAGGCCCTTGACGGTGTTGAACCAGGCGGATGCAAACGGCCCGTCCTGCGGGCTCATCCCCGTGGTGGACAGCATCAGCAGGGGCAGCACGGCCATGGGCTGGCCAAACACCTGCAGTAGGTAGAACGGGTAGAAGTCGCCCCGTATCCACTGTGAGGTCAGCAGGCTGCTGCCAATGCACGAGCAGCACAGCATGGCCAGCCCACAAGCCAGCACCCACCGGCAATCCACCGCGCGGATGTTGCACAGCGCGGCAGTAAGCGGTAGCGCGATGAGCTGGGGCATGGCCACCAGCAGCATCAACGGGCTGGTCTGCGCGGGCCGATACCCTTGCACCTGCGCCAGGTAGGCTGACGGGAGGCTGCCTACGCCCGAGAGCACTACCAGCACGCCACACAGTGTCAGCAAGGCAAAACTCAGGTTGCGCCGCGACAACATGCGCAACTGGAAGAACGGCAGAGGCTCGGACCACTCGTTGAACAGAAACAGCACCAGCAGCAACACGCCCCCGCCCAGCAGCCAGCAGATCAGCGGCGAGTCGAACCAGCCCCAGCGGTCGCCCAGCGAAAGCCCCAGCACGATACTGCTGATGGCCGGCAGGCCAAGCACCACACCGCGCCAGTCGAACTGCTTGAAACGTTCAAGGCGCAACGGGTCCTGCGGCAGGCCCCAGGCCACGCAGGCACCCGCCAGCAGTGACGGCGCAATGATCTGCCAGAACGCCCATTGCCAGCCGACGTACTCGGTCCACAGGCCCGCCAGCGGCGTGCCCAGGTTGGGGCCGAACGTTGCAGTCAGGGCATAACAGGCCAGCCCATATACCTTGATGCCTGGGGGCAGAAAGCGCAGGGCCACGCTCATCAGCATCGGCGGCAAGGCACCGGAGGCAAAGCCCTGCAGCACCCGCAGCAGCATCAGGCCGTGCAGGTTGGGGGCAAATGGCTGCAGCAGGCCCAGCACCGCGAACAATGCGATGGCGCAGAGGGTGAAGCGCCGCAGGGAGAAGGTGGTAGCCAGCCACGGCGCGAAGGCCATGGCCGACACCGAGGCGGCGCTGTACGCCGCCAGCAGCCAGGCGCCTTCGTCGGCACCAATACCCATGGCCCCGCGGATATCGGCCAGGGAAATCTTGGTCACCGATTCGTTCAGGCCCGCACACAGCACGGCCAGCAACACGCCAAACAGCCCAACCACCACCCGCAGGCCGAAGGCGCTCGGCACCGGTACGGCCGGCGCGGGTGCGGCGGCGGTTCCGGTAGAAGGGGCAGACAAGGCATTCATTAACAGAAATCTCCAGCAACATATTTGCGACCGGAGCAATTTTAAGAAGGTCGAATGATGACGAAAACTGAATTGTCAGCAGGTTTATATTGCGTCAAACGCAATCGACAACCTTCACGGGTCGCTGATACCGCAGGTTTTCATGGTCTGGCGTAGCCAGCGGTGGGCGGGGTCGTTGTCAAAGCGCGGGTGCCAGGCCTGCATCACGGTGACGGTTTCCAGCGGCACCGGGATCTCAAAGGACCGCAACGGCAGTTTCAGGCGCTGCACGCTGTTCAGGATGTTGGCGGGTATGGGCAGGATCAGGTCCGAGTCCGGCAGCGAGAACATCGCAGAATGGAAGCTGGTGGTGATCAGTGCCACTTGCCGTTCCACCCGGTGGTTGGCCAAGGCCACATCGATTGGCCCATTGGCGCGGCCCCGACGGGACACGCTGATCTGCGGGAACGCGGCAAAGCGTTCGGGGGTAATGGGGCCGTCGAAGATGGGGTGGTCGGTACGGGCCAGCCCCACGAAGTAGGTATTGAACAGGCTCTGCACCTTGATCTCCGGGCCCAGTTCCACGGAGGAGCTGACGATCAGGTCGATCTGCCCGTTGCGCAGCATGGCATCGTCATCGCCACTGCCCTCTGGCACGAAGCGCAGCACGGTGTGGGGTGCCTGGGCCAGCATCATGCGCAGCAGCTTGGCCCCGTACAGGGCAATGAACAGGTCGTTGGTGCGGATGTTGAAGGCCCGGTGCAGGTTGGCCAGGTCCACGCCTTCACGGCTGCGGAACACCTGCCCGGCCTGCTCGACCAAGCCGTGCACCTGATCGCGCAAGGCCAGTGCGCGCGGGGTGGGGACCAGGCCGCGACCGGCGCGCACCAGTATCGGGTCGCCCAGCGCCTCCCGGATGCGCCCCAGGGTGCGGCTCATGGCAGCGGGGCTCAGGTTCATGCGCTGCGCGGCGCCCACCACGCTGCCCTCGTCGAGCAGCACATCGAGGGCGACCAGCAGGTTCATGTCCGGGAGTTGCATGGGGGTGGTTTCCGTCGCGCTATTTCGATGGGGCGATGGTAGCAGGTTGCCCGATTGCGTCTGGTGCAATGCGCTCGTGCGCGATGGGGTATTTATCCACAGGGTGGGTTGGGCGAAGAATGGTGGCTGGAAGACAGCCCTTTTTGCCTGGCCGACTCAAGGAAACACGATGCCCTGCCCTGTCCTTATTGCCATTGACGCCTCCCCCGCCTCCCACGCGCTGGTTACCCTGGCCAGGCGGTATTGCCAACCTGGGGAACACAGCCTGCATGTGCTGCTGGCCATTGATGCCACCTTCGCAGTGCATGATGCGCCTGGGCCTTATACGCCTGAGGAAATGCAGGAGTACCCTGCGGCTTGCGAGGAGCAGCAGCATGCGGATCAGGCTGTGGCGGCGGCTGTGGATGATCTGCAACGTGCGGGGTTTGAGTGCCAGGGGCACATGATGGCTGGGCTGCCGGCTGAGGTGATTGTGGGGAAGGCGCGGGCGCTGGGGTGTGAGTTGATCATCATGGGGCACCGGCATTTGTCGCGGCTGGGGCGGTTGTTGGACCCTTCGGTGAGTGGGAAGGTGATTGATGGGGTGCAGGTGCCGGTGTTGGTGGCGCCGGCGGGGTGAGGCTATTCCAAATAACCACACGACGTAATAGAACTTGAAGCTTCAAGCTTCAAGCTTCAAGCTTCAAGCTTCAAGCTCATTCAGTGTGGGCGCGGACACCGAGCTACCATTCTTTTACGTGATTTGCGCTTAATCACCTTTCCGCCCTTACGGCGGGTTACTTTGGTCGCGGCCAAAGTAACCA
>NZ_JACVVF010000091.1:0-6248 GCF_016648095.1 Pseudomonas sp. S32 | reverse complement strand
TCGCCGGTGTTCGCGGGTAAACCCGCTCCCACAGTGATTGCGCCAGCTTTGCGATCTTGTGGAAGCCAGTTGCTCCAACAGGGCCCTGCTAAATCCATGAGCCTTGTGCGGTGGCTTGCAGGCGACAGGGCCCGCGAGCTTACATCGGCGGTGACTGCTCCGCGGGCTTGTCCTTGTTCACGCCGGGGACATGCAGGTTGCCCTCGGCCACCTGGCCTTCCAGCTGAGGCTGGGTCACCCAGGTCAGGATGTCGTAGTACCGCCGAATGTTGGCGACGAAGTGCACCGGCTCGCCGCCGCGGGCGTACCCGTATTTGGTCTGGCGATACCACTGCTTCTGCGAGAGCCGTGGCAGCATCTTTTTCACATCCAGCCATTTATTGGGGTTGAGCTTTTCACGCTTGGCCAGGGTGCGTGCATCTTCAAGGTGCCCGGTGCCCACGTTGTAGGCTGCCAGCGCGAACCAGGTGCGGTCCGGTTCCTGAATGCTGTCGTCCAGCTCGGCCTTGATCTTCATGAAGTATTTGGCGCCGCCCTGGATGCTCTGCCTGGGGTCCAGGCGGTTGGACACACCCATGGCCTGGGCCGTGCGCTGGGTCAGCATCATCAGGCCGCGCACGCCGGTCTTGGAGGTGACTTCCGGCTGCCACATGGATTCCTGGTAGCCAATGGCTGCCAGCAGGCGCCAGTCCACCTGCTCGACCTTGGCGTAGCTTTTGAAGTGTTTTTCGTACTTGGGCAGGCGCTGCTGCAGGTGCTGGGCGAAGGTGTAGGCGCCCACATAGCCCAGCACGTCGACGTGCCCGTAGTAGCGGTCTTTCAGGCGCTGCAGGGTGCCGTTCTTCTGCGCTTTGTCGAGGAATGCATTCACCTCGTTGAGCAGGCTGTTGTCTTCGCCAGGTGCCACGGCCCAACGCTGGTCGCGGGTGTCGCCCAGGTCGAAGGCCACGCGTACATTGGGGAAGTACACCTGGTTCATGGCCAGTTCGTTGGAGTCCACCAGGGTCAGGTCGATCTGGCCTTCGTCCACCATGCGCAGCAGGTCGACTACCTCGACGGCATCGGATTCCTCGTATTGCAGGCCGGGGTACTGCTTTTTCAATTCGGCCAGCTGGTCGGCATGGCTGCTGCCCTTGAGCACCAGGATCTTCTTGCCGACCAGGCCCTGGGCATCGGTAGGGCGTGGGCGGCCGTTGCGGTAGATGACCTGGGGGGTCACCTCGAGGTAGGGGTGGGAGAACCGGGCCTGGGCCTTGCGCCGCTCGCTGGTGACCAGCCCCGCCGCCGCCAGGACTGGCCCGGACGGTTTGCCCAGGTCGTCGAACAGTTCGTCGAGGTTGTCTGCGGTTTCGATTTCCAGCTTCACGCCCAGATCGTCGGCGAAATGCTTGACCAGCTCGTACTCGAAGCCGGTTTCGCCGTTGCGATCCTGGAAGTAGGTGGCCGGGCTGTTGCGGGTGACCACGCGCAGCACGCCGTCCTCCTTCACGCGCTCAAGGGTGCTGGGTTTTTCAACGCAGGCACCGAGCAGCAGAAAGAGACCGGTTGCGAAAAGCCATTTGGCGCAACGCTGGCGCAAAGCAGTGTGGGCGAACATAGGTTGCAGTATACGCAAAGGACTGGCTGCGCCATATCTCGACAACTACCAGGGAGTCTGATAGCGGCTTTTGAGCGGCAAGCGGCAAGCGGCAAGCTGCAAGAAAAAGCGGATGCGGCACGGTTCGCTCTTTCTTGCAGCTTGACGCTTGCAGCTTACCGCTGCTTTTCTGACCCGAAAGTCCGGTTCGGCCGCTTGGCAGGCATGGCGCAGAGCGGGTGCCGAAGCCATCGAATTAGGCTAGAATGCACGGCCTCCAAGTACACCCCTTCTGAGGCTGTCCCGACGATGTTGATCCTGCGCGGCGCTCCTGCCCTTTCTGCCTTTCGCCACGGTAAATTACTCGAGCAACTGAGCCAGAAAGTCCCCGCTGTTACTGGTTTGTATGCCGAATTCGCCCATTTCGCCGATGTCGACGGCGAGCTGACCGCTGACCAGCAGCAGGTGCTGGGCCGTCTGCTCAAGTACGGCCCCAGCGTACCGGTACAGGAACCCACCGGTCGTCTGTTCCTGGTCGTGCCGCGCCTGGGCACCATCTCGCCCTGGGCGAGCAAGGCCAGCGACATCGCCCATAACTGCGGCCTGCAGTCGATCCAGCGCCTGGAGCGCGGCATCGCCTATTACGTTGCCGGCAACCTCAGCGAGGCCGACGCCAGCCGCGTCGCTGCCGAGTTGCACGACCGCATGACCCAGCGCGTGCTCGGCCAGCTGGAGCAGGCCGCCGACATGTTCAGCCATGCCCAGCCCAAGCCGATGACCTCGGTAGACATCCTGGCCGGTGGCCGTGATGCGCTGGCCAAGGCCAACATCGAACTGGGCCTGGCCTTGGCCGAAGACGAGATCGACTACCTGGTCAATGCGTTCCAGGGCCTCAAGCGCAACCCGAACGACATCGAACTGATGATGTTCGCCCAGGCCAACTCCGAGCACTGCCGCCACAAGATCTTCAACGCCAGTTGGGACATCGACGGCCAGGCCCAGGAAAAAAGCCTGTTCGGCATGATCAAGAACACCTACCAGATGCACAGCGAGGGCGTGCTGTCGGCCTACAAGGACAACGCCTCGGTCATCGTCGGTAACGTCGCCGGGCGTTTCTTCCCCAACCCTGAAACCCGCCAGTACGGTGCGGTGCAGGAGCCGGTGCACATCCTGATGAAGGTGGAAACCCACAACCACCCGACCGCCATCGCCCCGTTCTCGGGTGCCTCGACAGGTTCCGGCGGTGAAATCCGCGACGAAGGTGCCACCGGCCGTGGTGCCAAGCCCAAGGCTGGCCTCACCGGCTTCACCGTGTCCAACCTGCGCATCCCCGGCTTCGAGCAGCCATGGGAGCAGGCCTATGGCAAACCCGAGCGCATCGTCGACGCCCTCGACATCATGATCGAAGGCCCGCTGGGCGGCGCTGCGTTCAACAACGAATTCGGCCGCCCGGCCCTGACCGGTTACTTCCGTACCTTCGAGCAAGCCATCAACACCCCCCACGGTGAAGAGGTGCGCGGCTACCACAAGCCGATCATGCTCGCAGGCGGCATGGGCAACATCCGTGAAGACCATGTGCAGAAGGGCGAAATCACCGTTGGCGCCAAGCTGATTGTGCTCGGCGGCCCAGCCATGCTCATCGGCCTGGGCGGCGGGGCTGCTTCGTCCGTGGCTACCGGTGCCAGCTCGGCTGACCTGGACTTCGCCTCGGTACAGCGCGAGAACCCTGAAATGGAGCGCCGCTGCCAGGAGGTCATCGACCGCTGCTGGCAGCTGGGCGACAGCAACCCCATCGCCTTTATTCACGACGTGGGCGCGGGTGGCATTTCCAACGCCTTCCCCGAGCTGGTCAACGACGGTGGCCGCGGTGGCCGCTTCGAACTGCGTAACGTGCCCAACGACGAGCCGGGCATGGCCCCGCACGAAATCTGGAGCAACGAATCGCAGGAGCGTTACGTGCTTGCCGTCAGCGCTGGCGACTTCGAGCGGTTCCAGGCCATTTGCGAGCGCGAGCGCTGCCCGTTCGCGGTGGTCGGTGAAGCGACTGAAGAACCACACCTGACCGTAAGCGACAGCCACTTCGGCAATACCCCGGTGGACATGCCGCTGGACGTATTGCTGGGCAAGCCGCCGCGCATGCACCGTTCGGTCACCCGCGAAGCCGAGCTGGGCGATGACTTCGACCCGAGCGAGCTGGACCTGGACAGCGCCGTTCAGCGCGTGCTCAACCACCCGGCCGTGGCCAGCAAGAGCTTCCTGATCACCATCGGTGACCGCACCATCACCGGCCTGGTCGCCCGCGACCAGATGGTCGGCCCCTGGCAGGTGCCGGTGGCTGACTGCGCAGTGACCGCCACCAGCTTCGACGTCTACACCGGTGAGGCCATGGCCATGGGCGAGCGCACCCCGCTGGCCCTGCTGGATGCCCCGGCGTCCGGTCGCATGGCCATTGGCGAGACCCTGACCAACCTGGCCGCCTCGCGCATCGACAAGCTGTCCGACATCAAGCTGTCGGCCAACTGGATGTCCGCTGCGGGCCACCCGGGTGAAGATGCCCGCCTGTACGACACCGTCAAGGCCGTCGGCATGGAGCTGTGCCCGGAACTGGGCATCACCATCCCGGTGGGTAAAGATTCGATGTCGATGAAGACCAAGTGGAGCGAAGAGGGCGTCGAGAAAAGCGTTACCTCGCCGCTGTCGCTGATCATCACCGGCTTCGCGCCGGTCACCGACATCCGCAAGACCCTCACCCCGCAACTGCGTATGGACAAGGGCGAGACCGACCTGATTCTGGTCGACCTGGGCCGTGGCAAGAACCGCATGGGCGCCTCGATCCTGGCCCAGACCTACGGCAAGATCGCAGCCCAGGCACCCGACGTCGACGACGCAGAAGACCTCAAGGCGTTCTTCGCGGTGATCCAGGGCCTGAACGAAGACGGCCACCTGCTGGCCTACCACGACCGCTCCGACGGCGGCCTGATGACCACCGTGCTGGAAATGGCCTTTGCCGGCCACTGTGGCCTGGATTTGCAACTCGATCCGCTGACCGACAGCAAGGCCGATGTGGCCGCCATCCTCTTCAACGAAGAGCTGGGTGCGGTGATCCAGGTTCGCCAGGACGCAACCCCGGACGTTCTGGCCCAGTTCAGCGCCGCCGGCCTGGGCGAGCAGTGCGTGGCCGTGATCGGCAAGCCGGTCAACAACGCCGAGGTGTCCATCAGCCTGAACGGTGAAGTGCTGTTCGACGACGACCGCCGCATGCTGCAGCGCCAGTGGGCCGAAACCAGCTACCAGGTGCAGCGCCTGCGCGACAACGCCGATTGCGCCGATCAGGAATTCGACCTGCTGCTGGAAGAAGACAACCCTGGCCTGTCGGTGAAGCTGGGCTTCGACGTCAACGATGACGTGGCTGCCCCCTACATCAAGAAAGGCATTCGCCCACAAGTGGCCATCCTGCGTGAGCAGGGCGTCAACGGCCAGGTCGAGATGGCTGCTGCCTTCGACCGCGCAGGTTTCGCCGCCATCGACGTGCACATGAGCGATATCCTGGCGGGTCGTGTCGACTTCGAAGCCTTCAAGGGCCTGGTCGCCTGCGGTGGTTTCTCCTACGGTGACGTGCTGGGTGCCGGTGAGGGCTGGGCCAAGTCGGCGCTGTTCAACAGCCGCGCCCGCGATGCGTTCCAGGCCTTCTTCGAGCGCAGCGACAGCTTCGCCCTTGGCGTGTGCAACGGTTGCCAGATGATGTCCAACCTGCACGAGCTGATCCCGGGCACCGAGTACTGGCCGCACTTCGTGCGCAACCGGTCCGAACAGTTCGAGGCGCGGGTGGCCATGGTCGAGGTGCAGAAGTCCAACTCGATCTTCTTGCAGGGTATGGCCGGTTCGCGCATGCCAATTGCCATCGCCCACGGTGAAGGCCATGCCGAGTTCGCCAGCGAAGAGGCATTGGTGGAAGCGGATGTTTCCGGTTGCGTGGCAATGCGCTACGTCGACAACCACGGCAAGGTCACCGAAGCCTACCCGGCCAACCCGAACGGCTCGCCGCGCGGTATCACTGGTCTCACCAGCCGCGATGGCCGTGTAACCATCATGATGCCGCACCCGGAGCGTATGTTCCGTGCCGTGCAGAACTCCTGGCGCCCGGATGAGTGGCAGGAAGACGCGGCACTTATGCGCATGTTCCGCAATGCTCGGGTGTGGGTGAACTAAGGCGTGTATAAGCTCGCCTTCTTTGTCCCTGCCAGCCATGTGGAGGTGGTAAAGGCTGCTGTGTTCGCCGCTGGTGGCGGGCGCATCGGTGGGTATGACCACTGCGCTTGGCAGGCCTTGGGCCAGGGGCAGTTTCGCCCGTTGGACGGCAGCCAGCCGTACCTTGGGCAGGCTGGCCAGGTCGAGGTAGTGGAGGAGTGGAAGGTGGAACTTGTGGTTGCTGACGGCCTGATTGCTCAGGTCGTCGCTGCGCTCAAGGGGAGTCATCCTTATGAGACGCCGGCTTATGAGGTATGGCGCCTTGCCGAATTCTAGTGTTCGAATTGGACGTTTGTTTATCTACTAAGCGTGTTTGCTCGGTATATGAGCACACTCTGGATAGGCTTGAAGCTTGAAGCTTGAAGCTTGAAGCTTGAAGTTGTTTGCTGTTCGTGGGTTTTCATGGCAAGCATAGTCCATATGC
>NZ_JACVVF010000090.1:0-7078 GCF_016648095.1 Pseudomonas sp. S32 | reverse complement strand
GATCGCCAGATCCACCGGGGCAGCTGGTGGCGTGGTATCGACGCCGTCGATGTCCGGCGCGGTCACGGTGCTGGCAGTGGATGTATTGCCAGCCGCATCTGTAGCGGTGGCTTGCAGCACTTCGCCATCCACCTGGGGTGGCGTCAGGCTGATGCTGAACAAGCCCGTTGCGCCGACCACTGCGGTGCCAAGTTCAGTACCGTTGGCACCCAGGATACGTACGGTGCTACCCGGTTCTGCGCGACCAGTAATTACAGTGCCGTCTGCGCTGACGGCCAATTCGGTCGGTGCCGCAGGTGCAGTGATATCGGGTGCTGTGACTTGAGCGGGGAGGGAAGACAGGCCGTTTTCGATGGCGACTACGTCCAGCAATTCACCGTTGGCTTGGGCTGGATTGAGCGGGATGCTGAAGGTGCCATCGGCATTGGCGGTGGCGCTGCCGATCAGGGCTCCATCCGTGCCGCGTACCTCTACGCGAGCACCGGCAGGTGCTGTGCCGGTTAGAACCGTGCCGTCCGCATTGACGGTCAGGTTGGTCGGGCTCTCCGGCGCGGTGGTAAGAGGAACCTCGTAATCGACGGCGACCGAGGCGTTACCGCTTGGGTCGACCTGCACCAGGCTCAATTGCTCGCCCGGCTGTGCAGCAGGATCGAGGCTGACCAGGAAGGTGCCGTTGGCGGTGACCAGGCCACGGCCCAGTAGATTGCCATCGGCATCTCGCACCTCGACGGTGGCGCCGGCTTCGCCTCGCCCACTCAGGGCAGTGCCGCCAGGGCCGACCAGGATATTGGTCACAGCATCGGGCGGGGTGATGTCGGGTGCATCGAATTGCAGGGGTGCAGAAACGTTGCCTGCAGCATCGACCAGCCGTACATCCAGTGGCTGGCCATTGGCTTGGGCTGGCGACAACGTCAGGCTGAACAGCCCGTCAGACCCGACAACGCCAGTGCCGATCAGGGCGCCAGCGGCATCACGCACCTGAACCGTGGCGCCTGGTTCACCGCGGCCGGTGAAGGTCACGCCGTCTGCCAAGGCCAAGTCGGTGGGTTGTGCGGGAGCAGTGAGGTCCGGCGAGGCGACGCTGCCGGGGGGCGATACATTGCCAGCGGCATCGGTGAGGGTGACTTGCAGGGTGCTGCCGTCTTTCACTGCGGGGTTGAGCGACACTGCAAATATGCCATCCGGCCCTACAGTCCCAGTGGCAATGACATTACCTGCGGCATCACGAATCTGCACGGTAGCACCGGCTTCGCCGCGACCGGTGAGCTGAGTGCCCGCTAAACCGATCGCCAGATCCACTGGGGCAGCCGGTGGAGTGGTATCGACGCCGTCGATGTCCGGCGCGGTCACGGTACTGGCAGTGGATGTATTGCCAGCGGCATCTGTAGCGGTGGCTTGCAGCACTTCGCCATCCACCTGAGGAGGTGTCAGATTGATGCTGAACAAGCCCGTTGCGCCAACCACTGCGGTGCCAAGCTCAGTGCCGTTAGCCGCCAATATACGTACGGTGCTACCCGGTTCTGCGCGGCCAGTAATCACAGTCCCGTCTGCGCTGACGGCCAATTCGGTCGGTGCCGCAGGTGCAGTGATATCGGGTGCAGTGACTTGGGCGGGGAGGGAAGACAGGCCGTTTTCGATGGCGACTACGTCCAGCAATTCACCGTTGGCTTGGGCTGGATTGAGCGGGATGCTGAAGGTGCCATCGGCATTAGCGACAGCACTACCGATTAATGTGCCGTCTGCCCCACGGACTTCTACGCGAGAGCCAGCCGGCGCAGTACCCGTCAGCGCTGTACCGTCCGCATTAATGGCCAGATTGGTTGGGCTTTCTGGTGCAGTAGTAACGGGAACCTCGTAATCCACGGCAACCGAAGCGTTACCGCTTGGGTCGATCTGCACCAGGCTCAATTGCTCGCCCGGCTGTGCAGCAGGATCGAGGCTGACCAGGAAGGTGCCGTTGGCAGTGACCACGCCACGGCCCAGTAGATTGCCGTCGGCATCTCGCACCTCGACGGTGGCGCCGGCTTCGCCTCGCCCGCTCAGGGCAGTGCCGCCTGGGCCGATCAAGATGTTTGTCACCGCATCTGGCGGGGTGATGTCGGGTGCATCGAATTGCAGAGGTGCCGATACGTTACCGGCAGCATCGACCAGCCGCACATCCAGGGCTTGGCCGTTGGCCTGGGCAGGGGACAAGGTCAGGCTGAACAGCCCGTCCGAACCGACAACGCCAGTGCCGATCAGGGCGCCAGCGGCATCACGCACCTGAACCGTGGCGCCTGGTTCACCGCGGCCGGTGAAGGTCACGCCGTCTGCCAAGGCCAAGTCGGTGGGTTGTGCGGGAGCAGTGAGGTCTGGCGACGCGACGCTGCCGGGGGGCGAAACATTGCCAGCGGCATCGGTGAGAGTGACTTGCAGGGTGCTCCCGTCTTTCACAGCAGGGTCCAGCGACACCGCAAATGTGCCATCCGGCCCTACGGTTCCAATGGCAATGACATTACCTGCGGCATCACGCACCTGCACGGTGGTGCCGGCTTCACCTCGGCCAGTCAGTCGCGTTCCGGCAAGGCCAACCACCAGATCGACCGGTGCACCAGGCGGTGTGGTATCGACGCCGTCGATGTCCGGCGCAGTGATGGTGGCGCCGGGTGAAAGGTTGCCGGCCGCATCGGTAGCCGTCACCGTCAAGCCTTGCCCATCTGTCTGGGCAGGTTGCAGGGTGATGCTGAACAGCCCATCGGCACCGGCTGTAGCAGTGCCCAACAACACCCCACCCGCGCCCCTTACCGCGACGCTCGAGCCCGGCTCGGCGCGGCCTGTGAGCGTTGTGCCTTGAGCGCTCACAGCCAGATCAGTCGGTGCGAGAGGGGGGGTCAGATCGGGTGCAGTGATGCTGCCGGCCAGCGAGACATTGCCGGCGGCATCGGTCAAGGTCACCTGCAAACTCTCGCTGTTGATCTGCGCAGGGCTCAATACAACGCTGAAGCTGCCGTCAGCTGCCACACTGCCGCTGCCGATCACATTGCCAGCGGCGTCGCGGACGTTCACGGTGGTGCCTGGTTCACCCCGGCCGGTCAGCGTAACGCCCTGGGCGTCGATGGCCAGATCGACAGGGGGAAGGGGGGCGGTCGCATCCGGGGCAGTAACCGTTCCCGGTGCCGACTCGTTGCCAGCCCCGTCGGTCAAGGTTACCTGCAGGTTTTCGTTGTTGACCTGCGGTGGGTTGAGCGCAACCTCGAAGCTACCGTCTGCGCCGACGGTGCCATTACCAATCACGTTCCCCGCCGCATCCCGGACATTGACCGTTGCGCCTGCCTCGCCACGGCCGGAAAGGCGCAGCCCGTCGGGTGATACCAGCAAGTCGATGGGTGTCGCCGGGGCTGTGGTATCCGGTGCTGGGGTGCTGCCACCGCCACCTCCGCCACCTCCGCCACCGGAAACCGCTGCTGCACCACCCCCTACACCCAGCAGGCTAAGGCCCGCAATTGCCCAGGTTGGCATCGCTTCACCCGCTGTACCGATGCCGGCTACCAGCTCGTCCAGCGAGGCGACCTCATTGAAGGTGAAGCCGGTAAATGCCGCCGCGTCGTAGTCAGCGTGCCACAGGGTGCCGTCTTCGCCGACGAAGACCATGTCGCTGCCGACGCCTGCCTGGTTCACTGCGAAGAAGTTACCGATGGTGACTTTTTCGCCGGACTTGAGGGTGACGATCAGGTCTTGCCCGCGCTGGGTGACGTTGGCGACCTGGTCGGGGGAGACGGGCATCTGGACCACACCGGGTCCGTTCAGGCTGATGTTGCCCCAGGCGTTCTGGGTGGCGACGGCGGATTGCTTATCGGCGACGACGATGTTTTCCATAGGTAGCTCCCTGCTGGTGTGCGAATCCCCCGGCCCGAAACCCTGGGGCCGCCACTGCGTCACCGGCCCTTGTAGGGCGCCTGCGCGCAGCCTCGACCGCCTGGTCAAGATGTGGGTGGTTAGGGAGATATAGCAGCCACGCAAGAAGCAACCAGATGGCTTTCTGGGTTAATCCTTTTGTGAGAAAACCTCAGCGAAGGCCCAGTCTGCGGGCCAATCGGCTCAGGTTGGCGCGGTCCAGGCCAAGCTCTCGGGAGGCAGCTGCCCAGTTTTCCTGATGCCGTTGCAGGCAGTTTTCGATCACCTGCCGCTGGTAGGCATCGACTGCTTCGCGCAGCCCGGTTGTGGGCAGCGGCGCCGCCGTATCGGGTTGCTGGGAGGGGGTGTCTACGGTTGGCAGTGCTGAGGGGCGCAGGTCCAGGTCGGCAGCCTCAAGGGTGAGGATGCGCGGGCGCTGTGCATGTTGCCCGAGGGCCTTGAGGGCGGAGCGGCCGATCAGGTGCTCCAGTTCGCGCACATTGCCAGGCCAGCCATAGGCAACCAGCGCCGCCTGCCCGTCAGGGCTCAGTCGAAGGCTGTTCAAACCCAGGCGTGATCGGTTCTGTTCCAGAAAATAACCCGCCAATAGCAGCACATCGCGGCCTCTTTCCCGCAGTGGGGGGACGTGCAGAGGGTACACGCTGAGGCGGTGATAAAAGTCTGCCCGGAACCGGCCCTCGCGCACTTCAGCTGCCAGGTCGCGGTTGGTGGCTGCAATCAGGCGCACGTCCACGCGGTGCTCGCGGTCCGAACCCAGGCGCTGCAGCTGGCCGCTTTGCAGTACCCGAAGCAGCTTGGCTTGCACGGTCAACGGCAGTTCGCCCACCTCGTCAAGGAACAGGGTGCCACCGTTGGCCAGCTCGAACTTGCCGCGGCGCTCGCCGTGGGCGCCGGTGAACGCACCGCGGACATGGCCGAACAGTTCGCTTTCCACCAGGGTATCGGGCAGGGCTGCGCAGTTCAGGCTGACCATCGGTTTGCCGGCGCGGTTGCTCGCCTTGTGCAGGGCCTGGGCTACCAGCTCCTTGCCCACGCCGGTCTCGCCACTGATCAGCACGGTGAGGTCGCTGCCGCCCACCAGGCGAATTTCATCCACCAGGCGTTTGTGTGCAGGGCTCTGGCCGATCAGTTCCTTGTCCTGGCCGCTGGCCTGGCGGTACACCTCGGCGCGCTGGTGCTCGTCCTCGGCGCGCAGGGCCAGGTGCTCGATGCGCTCGGCAACGGTCACCGTAGCCGCGGCCAGGCTGGCGAACGCTTGCAGGGCGTCCAGCTCCAGGCTCTGGAACTGCCCGGGGGTCAGGGCGTCCAGGGTGACAAGCCCCCAGGGTTGTTCATCGACCATCAGCGGGCAGCCCATGCAGTCGTGAACCTCCAGGTCGACGCCTGGGGCGTTGACCAGACCATCGTAGGGGTCCGGTAAGTCTGAGTCGCTAGGGAAGCGGGTAGGGGAAGGGCGGCTCAGCAGTTGCTGGAAGCGCGGGTGCTCACTGACGCGGAAGCGCCGGCCCAGTGTATCGGGACTCAGGCCATCCACCGCCAGCGGTACCAGCCATTCCCCGTCCAGGCGCAACAACGCTGCCGCGTCGCAGGGCAACAGGCTGCGCATGGCTTGCAAGAGCCTTCGATAGCGTTCCTGATCGGGCAGGTCTCGTGACAGGTCGCTGACCAGTGGCAGTAGGGCGGTGAGCAGGGGCTTTGCGGTCATATGGACTCCAGTGGGTCTATATGACTATACGCGTGGCGTTGTCGTTTTGACATGGTGATGATCGAAAGGCCCGGAATCACGGGCTCTACGAGTTGGCATGAATGGTGAAATGCCTAGGGCAATCATTCGAAGCCAAAGGCTCAGGAGTTACCCAATGCTCAATGCCGAACAACGTGCAATCATCAAGGCCACTGTGCCCCTGCTGGAAAGCGGTGGCGAGGCGCTGACCACCCATTTTTACCAGATGATGCTCGCCGAGTACCCGCAGGTGCGCCCGCTGTTCAACCAGGCCCACCAGGCCAGCGGTGACCAGCCCCGTGCGCTGGCCAACGGTGTGCTGATGTACGCCCGCCACATCGACCAGCTGGAGCAACTGGGTGGCCTGGTAGGGCAGATCATCAACAAGCACGTGGCTTTGCAAATTTTGCCTGAGCACTATCCCATCGTGGGCAGTTGCCTGCTGCGTGCCATCGAGGAAGTGCTGGGCAAGGACATTGCCACGCCTGCAGTCATCGACGCCTGGGCTGCCGCCTATGGGCAGTTGGCAGACATCCTGATCGGTGCCGAGGAAGGCCTGTACAAGCAGAAGGAAGAGGCCGAGGGCGGCTGGCGCGGTACTCGCGAGTTTCGCCTGGTGCGCCGCGAGCAGGAGAGCAGCGAGATCGTCTCGTTCTACTTTGCCCCGGTGGACGGCAAACCGGTGCTCAAGGCTGAGCCTGGCCAGTACATCGGCCTCAAACTGCTCATCGAGGGTGCCGAGCAGCGGCGCAACTACTCGCTGTCCGCCTTATGCGACGGCGAGCAGTACCGTATCAGCGTGAAGCGCGAAGCCGGTGGCAAGGTGTCCAACTACCTGCACGATCAACTGAGGGTGGGGCAGACCGTGCAGATGTTCCCGCCGGCGGGGGATTTCACGCTGGCCGAGAGCGACAAGCCTTTGCTGTTGATCAGCGGCGGCGTGGGTATTACGCCGACCTTGGCAATGCTGCAAGCAGCCTTGCAAACCGGGCGGCCAGTGCACTTCATCCACTGCGCGCGCAATGGCGCGGTGCATGCGTTCCGCGACTGGGTCGACGCGCTGGCAGCACAACACCCGCAGCTAACGCGCTTTTACTGCTATGCCGAGCCGGATGACGCCGGGCAGGCTGATGCGATTGGCCTGTTGACCGAGGACCTGCTGGGTGAATGGATGCCTCGTGAGCGCGATGTCGATGCTTACTTCCTAGGGCCCAAACCGTTCATGGCGGCGGTGAAGCGGCAGTTGATGGCGTTGGGGGTGCCAGAGCAGCAGAGCCGTTACGAGTTCTTTGGGCCAGCAGCGGCGCTGGTGTGATGAAGCTGCTTCATCTTCCTTCCTGCCTATATATAAAGAAATAGAGATTTGCTCGCGCCTATCGCCAGGGGCTGCGCACAAATGGCCCACGCCTGATTGGCCCGAAACAAACGTAGGAGCGAGCGCAGCTCGCGATGCGCCGCGCG
>NZ_JACVVF010000008.1:0-142765 GCF_016648095.1 Pseudomonas sp. S32 | reverse complement strand
AGCGTAGGAGCGAGCGCAGCTCGCGATGCGCCGCGCGGGCGGCGCTCGATCGTATAGGCGCAGACCCTGATACGGCGAACACGAAACGGCCGCGAATGGGCACCATCAGGCCACCATCCAGCCCTCCTCCACCATCGATAACGGCTCCCCGTCGCCAATGATGATGTGGTCCAGCACCCGCACGTCGATCAGTGCCAAACCCCGCTTGAGCGACAGGGTCAGGTGCACGTCATCCTGGCTCGGCTCGCTGATGCCCGAAGGGTGGTTGTGGCACAGGATCAATGCCGCCGCATTGTGCAGCAAAGCCCTTCGAACCACTTCGCGCGGGTAGACACTGGCGCGGTCTATGGTGCCTCTGAACAGGATCTCGAACGCCAGCGGGCGGTGTTTGGTGTCGAGAAAGAGGCAGCCAAACACTTCACTGGCCTCATGCCGCAGCATGGCCTTGAGATAACGCCGTACCGCCACTGGCCCCTCTAGCGCCGAAGCGCGCTCGATGTTCTCATCCAGATGCCGTCGACCAATTTCCAGAAGCGCCTGCAGCTGCGCATACTTCACGGCCCCGATACCCGGCTCGCGCAGTACGGCTTCGCGATCGGCCTCCAGAAACTGCCTCAGCCCGCCAAAACGCACCAGCAGCCCCCGCGCAAGGTCCAGGACATTGCGCCCGGCAACGCCAGAGCCCAGCAGCACGGCAAGCAATTCGGCATCCGTCAGCACCGCAGCCCCACGCTGCAGCAACTTCTCCCGCGGCCTTTCTTCAGTCGGCCACTCCCTGATATTCATCCCCCGCCCCCTGCCCTTGCTGCGGGCCATTTCGGCCCTGTGTTAATCTATTTCGCTTCGTACATGCGACGTTCTGCCGCACGCAGTTCCTGTCGCCGCCCGCTTTCACCGGAAAAAGGCAAGCCTATGCAGCGGCTGTATCGCAAGCGCATCGTTCTCGGCGTCGGTGGTGGCATCGCCGCCTACAAAAGCGCCGAACTGATTCGCCGACTTCTCGAGCACGGCGCCCAGGTGCGCGTCGTCATGACCCGCGGTGGTGCCGAATTCACCACCCCGCTGACCCTGCAGGCGTTGTCTGGCCACCCCGTGCACATGGACCTGCTGGACCCGGCCGCCGAAGCCGCCATGGGCCACATCGAACTGGCCAAATGGGCCGACCTGGTGCTGATCGCGCCGGCCACTGCCGACCTGATGGCGCGCCTGGCCCAAGGCATGGCCGACGACCTGCTGACCACCCTGGTACTGGCCACCGATGCCACCGTCGCCGTTGCCCCGGCCATGAACCAGGCGATGTGGCGTGACCCGGCCACCCAGGCCAACCTCGAGCTGCTGAAGAGCCGGGGCATTCAGGTGTTCGGCCCCGCATCGGGCAGCCAGGCCTGCGGCGACGTCGGCCTGGGCCGCATGCTCGAAGCCACTGACCTGGCCTGGTGCGCGGCCGAAAGCTTCAAGCGCCAGGCACTCACCGGCAAGCACGTGCTGATCACGGCGGGCCCCACCCAAGAAAACATCGACCCGGTGCGCTACATCACCAATCATAGCTCCGGCAAGATGGGCTTTGCCCTGGCCGAGGCGGCTGCAGAAGCCGGGGCCAGGGTCACCCTCGTGACCGGCCCGGTGCACCTGCCCACCCCTGACCGTGTCAGCCGTATCGACGTGGTGAGCGCGCGGGACATGCTCGCAGCCTGTGAAGCCGCCATGCCGTGCGACCTGTTCATCGCCTCCGCAGCGGTTGCAGACTACCGGCCAGAGGTAGTTGCCCCACAAAAACTCAAGAAAGACCCTACGACCGGCGACGGCATGCTGCTGCAGATGGTGCGCAATCCCGATATCCTTGCCACCATCGCCGGCCGTGCCGACCGCCCGTTCAGCGTCGGCTTCGCTGCCGAAACCGAGCACCTGCTCGACTACGCCACGCGCAAGCTCAAGGACAAGAACCTCGACCTGATCGTCGCCAATGATGTGGCCAACCCCAGCATCGGCTTCAACAGCGAAGAAAACGCCTTGACCGTGATCGACCGGCAACAGCACCAGACCCTTTTCGCGCAGACCAGCAAGGGCAAGATCGCCCGGCAACTGGTCGCCTTCATCGCCGAACGGCTCAACCAGGTTCAGTAAGTTACATGCACGCACTTCAAGCCAAGATTCTCGACCCACGCCTGGGCAGCGAATTCCCGCTGCCCAGCTACGCCACCCCAGGCTCCGCCGGCCTCGACCTGCGCGCCCTGCTTGCGCAGGACACCGTGCTCGAACCAGGCCAGACCGTGCTCATCCCTACCGGCCTGTCGATCTACATCAGCGACCCTGGGCTCGCGGCGCTGGTACTGCCTCGCTCGGGCCTGGGCCACAAGCACGGCATCGTGCTGGGCAACCTGGTGGGGCTGATCGACTCGGATTACCAGGGCGAGCTGATGGTGTCCTGCTGGAACCGTGGCACTACCCCGTTCACCATCGCGGTCGGCGAGCGTATCGCTCAGTTGGTGCTGGTGCCGGTGGTACAGGCGCGTTTCGACATCGTCGAGGCGTTCGACGAAAGCCAGCGTGGCGCTGGTGGCTTTGGTCACTCGGGCAGCCACTGAGCCAGCAGCTGACCGTTACGGCCAAGGATGGCGAACTCTCTGGCGAAACCTTCGTCCAAGCGTTCTATTTGCGCCAGCCCACAGCGTTTTTGACTGATGGAGTACCCAGCGATGAACGACATGGCCGATTTGGTCCCCGCCACCTTGCCCCAGAGCATCTTCCGCGCCTACGACATCCGCGGCGTGGTCGGCAAGACGTTGCATGCCGAAACCGCCTACTGGATTGGCCGCGCGATCGGCGCCCAGAGCCTGGCAGAGGGCGAGCCGCAAGTGTGCGTAGGCCGCGACGGGCGCTTGTCTGGCCCGGTGCTGGTGGAGCAGTTGATCAAGGGCCTGGTGGATGCCGGCTGCCAGGTCAGCGACATCGGCCTGGTGCCCACCCCCGCCCTGTACTACGCAGCCAATGTACTGGCCGGCCGCTCGGGCGTGATGCTCACCGGTAGCCACAACCCCTCGGACTACAACGGCTTCAAAATCGTCATTGCCGGCGACACGCTGGCCAACGAGCAGATCCAGTCACTGCTCACTCGCCTGCAAACCCACGACCTGAGCTTTGCCACTGGCCGCCTGGAGCAGGTGGATATCCTGCCGCGTTATGCCCGGCAGATCCTCGACGACGTCAAGCTGGCCAGAAGGCTGAAGGTAGTAGTGGACTGCGGCAACGGCGCGGCTGGCGTCATCGCGCCACAGCTGATCGAAGCCTTGGGCTGCGAGGTGATCCCGCTGTTCTGCGAGGTGGATGGCAACTTCCCCAATCACCACCCCGACCCTGGCAAGCCCGAGAACCTGCAGGACCTGATTGCCAAGGTGAGGCAGACCGGGGCCGACATTGGCCTGGCGTTCGACGGTGACGGCGACCGCGTAGGCGTTGTCACCAATAGCGGCAGCATCGTCTACCCCGACCGCCTGCTGATGCTGTTCGCCCAGGACGTGCTGGCCCGCAATCCTGGCGCCGAGATCATCTTCGACGTCAAATGCACCCGTCGCCTGACGCCCCTGATCGAACAGCAGGGTGGCCGCGCCTTAATGTGGAAGACCGGCCACTCGTTGATCAAGAAGAAGATGAAACAGACCGGCGCGTTACTGGCCGGCGAGATGAGTGGTCATATCTTCATCAAGGAGCGCTGGTACGGTTTTGACGATGGCATCTACAGCGCCGCACGCCTGCTGGAAATTCTCAGCAAGGCCGAGCAAAGCGCCGAGGACCTGTTCGCCGCCTTCCCAAACGATATTTCCACGCCGGAAATCAACATTGATGTGACCGACGAGGGTAAATTCAGCATCATTGATGCACTGCAACGCGACGCCGACTGGGGCGAAGCCAGCCTGACCACCATCGATGGGGTGCGGGTGGACTACCCCAGGGGCTGGGGCCTGGTCCGCGCCTCCAACACCACGCCGGTGCTGGTGCTGCGTTTCGAGGCCGACAGCGAAGCCGAACTGCAACGTATCAAGGATGTTTTCCGCACTCAGTTGCTGCGGGTTGAGCCTGCGTTGCAACTGCCGTTCTGACCGACTATCTGTCCTTCACAGGAGCCCTGCATGACCCTCGATCGCGATGCCGCTTCCCATGTAGCCGAGGTTTTGTCCGAAGCACTGCCTTACATCCGCCGCTTCGTCGGCAAGACCCTGGTGATCAAGTACGGCGGCAACGCGATGGAAAGCGAGGAGCTCAAGACCGGCTTCGCGCGCGACATCGTGCTGATGAAGGCTGTGGGCATCAACCCGGTAGTGGTGCACGGTGGCGGCCCGCAAATTGGTGACCTGCTCAAGCGTCTGTCGATCGAGAGCCACTTCATCGACGGCATGCGCGTGACCGACTCGGCGACCATGGACGTGGTGGAGATGGTGCTGGGCGGCCAGGTCAACAAGGACATCGTCAACCTCATCAACCGTCACGGCGGCAGCGCCATCGGCCTCACCGGCAAGGACGCAGAGCTCATCCGTGCGCGCAAGCTCACCGTCAGCCGCCAGACCCCTGAGATGACCACCCCGGAAATCATCGACATCGGCCATGTGGGTGAAGTGGTCAGCGTCAATACCGACCTGCTGAACATGCTGGTGAGGGGCGACTTCATCCCGGTTATCGCGCCGATTGGCGTAGGCAGCAACGGTGAGTCGTACAACATCAACGCCGACCTGGTGGCTGGCAAGGTGGCCGAGGCGCTGAAGGCCGAGAAGCTGATGCTGCTGACCAACATCGCCGGCCTGATGGACAAGCAGGGCCAGGTGCTGACGGGCCTCACCACCGAGCAGGTCAATGAACTGATCGCCGACGGGACCATTTACGGCGGCATGCTGCCGAAAATCAAATGTGCCCTCGATGCCGTGCAGGGCGGCGTGAACAGCTCGCACATCATCGATGGCCGCGTGCCGAATGCCGTGCTGCTGGAGATCTTCACCGACAGCGGCGTGGGCACCCTGATTACCAACCACAAGGCGCGCTCGTAACGGGCGACAGGGCCTGAACTGGCGACACAAAAAAGGCGACCTCACACCGAGGTCGCCTTTTTTGTTGCCGGGCGCCGGGTCAGATCCCGTATTGCGCCCGGTAGGCTTCGACCGCCGGCAGATGCTGCTTGAGCTGCGGATCATCAGCCAGGAACTCCAGTACCTGGGTCAGCGACACGATGCTGACCACTGGTATACCGAAGTCGCGCTCGACTTCCTGGATCGCCGAGAGCTCACCGTTGCCGCGCTCTTCGCGGTTGAGCGCGATCAGCACGCCTGCGGCCTTGGCCTGCTGGGCGTTGATGATCTGCATGACTTCGCGAATGGCGGTACCGGCGGTGATCACGTCGTCGATGATGAGGACTTCACCGGCCAGCGGTGCCCCTACCAAGCTGCCGCCCTCGCCATGGTCCTTGGCCTCTTTACGGTTGAAGCACCAGGGCACGTCCAGCTGGTGCTGCTCGGCCAGGGCCACGGCGGTGGCTGCCGCCAACGGGATGCCTTTGTAGGCGGGGCCGAACAGGACGTCGAAGGGGATCTTGCTGTCGACGATGGCCGCTGCATAGCAACGCCCCAGCTGAGCCAGGGCGGAACCGCTGCTGAACAGGCCGGCATTGAAGAAATACGGGCTGGTACGCCCCGATTTCAGAGTGAACTCACCGAAACGCAGTACACCGCGATCGATGGCAAAACGGATGAAGTCGCGCTGATACGGCTGCATGAAAAGTCCCGGACACCACGGATTTAGCTAAATGGGTTGAGCTCGGGTATCATACACGCACGAGATTTTTGGGGCCATTTATGCGGATCATCAGTGTGAACGTTAATGGCATTCAGGCTGCGGCCGAGCGTGGTTTGCTCAGCTGGCTACAAGCCCAGAATGCCGACGTCATCTGCCTTCAGGATACCCGCGCCTCGGCCTTTGAACTCGACGACCCAGCTTTCCAGCTCGATGGCTATTTCCTTTATGCCTGCGATGCGGAGGTGCCTGCCCAAGGTGGCGTGGCGCTCTACTCGCGCATGCAGCCCAAGGCAGTCATCACCGGCCTGGGCTTCGAGACAGCCGACCGCTACGGGCGTTATCTGCAAGCAGATTTCGACAAAGTCAGTATTGCCAGCCTGCTTTTGCCTTCGGGCATGAACGGGGACGAAGACTTGAACCAGAAATTCAAGTTGATGGACGACTTCGCCAAGTACCTGGACAAGCAGCGCCGCAAGCGCCGCGAGTACATCTACTGTGGCTCGTTCTATGTGGCGCAGCAGAAGCTCGACATCAAGAACTGGCGCGACAGCCAGCAGTCACCGGGCTTCCTGGCGCCGGAACGCGCCTGGATGGATGCGATCACGGGCGAGATGGGTTATGTCGACGCCCTGCGCGAAGTCAGCCGCGAAGGCGACCAGTACAGCTGGTGGCCAGACAACGAGCAGGCCGAGATGCTCAACCTGGGCTATCGCTTCGACTACCAGATCCTTACCCCAGGCCTGCGTCGCTTCGTGCGCAACGCCCGCCTGCCGCGTCAGCCGCGCTTCTCACAGCACGCGCCGCTGATCGTCGATTATGATTGGACGCTGACGATCTGACGGCTGACAGGGGGGTGGCTTCATCGCGAGCTGCGCTCGCTCCTACAGGCTTGTGTAGGAGCGGCGCCTGGTTCAAGCGTCAGTCAGCCAAAGCCGCCTGCTGCAAGGCAAAGATCTCATCCATACCCTTCTGCGCCAACGCCAGCATGGCGTTGAAGTCTGCAGGCTGGAACGGCGCACCCTCAGCGGTACCCTGCACTTCAATGAAACCACCTGCGCTGGTCATGACCACGTTCAGGTCGGTTTCGGCCGCCGAGTCCTCCAGGTAGTCCAGGTCAAGCACAGCCTCACCCTGATACATGCCCACCGACACTGCGGCAATCATGTGCTTGAGCGGGTTGCCGGCCTTCAGGCCGCCGCGCTTCTTGATCACGGCGAGGGCATCACACAGGGCAACCATGGCACCGGTGATTGAAGCGGTGCGGGTACCGCCGTCGGCCTGAATGACGTCGCAATCGATGTACAACGTGATGTCACCGAGCTTGCTCATGTCCAGCGCAGCGCGCAGCGAGCGGCCGATCAGGCGCTGGATTTCCAGGGTGCGGCCACCCTGCTTGCCACGGCTGGCTTCGCGCTGGTTACGCTCACCGGTAGCGCGCGGCAGCATGCCGTATTCGGCGGTCAGCCAACCTTGGCCCTGGCCTTTGAGGAAGCGCGGTACACCGTTTTCTACGCTGACCGTGCAGATGACCTTGGTGTCACCGAACTCGACCAGTACCGACCCTTCGGCGTGCTTGGTGTAGTTGCGGGTAATGCGGATCGAGCGGAGCTGATCGGCGGCGCGACCACTTGGACGTTTCATCTGGGATACCTGTACTGGGGCTTAGAATCTGACAGGCATTATAGGGCCCGTGGCCTGCGCACGACATGCCTATCGTCGCGCCTGGCACTGCCCGTCGCCTTTTCCGAGCGCTCTGGCGGCCGCTCTGTAACATGGCCGGATTGGGCGGCGAGGCCCCATTGCGCTACAATCCTGCGCCTTGCAGCCTGCGGGCTTCCAACGTTATCCATCTATGCGAGGTACTCCCATGGTGCACAGCATGACCGCCTTTGCGCGCGTCGAGCGCGCCGGCAGCCAAGGCACCCTGGTCTGGGAGCTGCGCTCGGTCAACCACCGCTACCTTGAACCCCACCTGCGCCTGCCAGACGCCCTGCGCGACCTGGAAGGCGGTGTGCGTGAGGGCCTGCGCCAGGGGCTGTCACGGGGCAAGGTGGAGTGCACCTTGCGCCTCAACGAAGACAGCGCCGGCAAACCACTGAAGGTCGACCACCAGCGCGCGGCCCAGTTGGTTGCCGCCGCCGAGCAGGTCGCAGGCCTGATCAAGCAGCCGGCACCGCTCAACCCGCTTGAAGTGCTGTCATGGCCAGGCGTGCTGGTAGCCGATACCAGCGACCCGCAGGCCCTCAATGCCGAAGCCATGGCGCTGTTCGACGAAGCTCTGGCCGAACTGAAAGCCGGGCGCCAGCGCGAGGGAGTGGAGCTGGCCAGGCTGATCAACGAACGCCTGGACAGCATGGCCAACGAGGTGACCACCCTGCGCGCACTCGTGCCGCAGATGCTGGCCACACAGCGTCAGAAGGTGCTCGACCGTTTCAGCGATCTGCAGGCCGAACTGGACCCGCAACGCCTGGAGCAGGAGATGGTACTGCTGGCCCAGAAGAGTGATGTGGCCGAGGAACTCGACCGCCTCAGCACCCACGTCACCGAAGTGCGCCGCGTACTGAAGGGCGGTGGCGCTGCCGGCCGGCGCCTGGATTTCCTGATGCAGGAACTCAACCGCGAAGCCAACACCCTGGGCTCCAAGGCCTTCGACCCACGCAGCACGCAAGCAGCGGTCAACCTGAAGGTGCTGATCGAACAGATGCGTGAACAAGTACAGAACATCGAGTAAGGCCACCCGACCATGAACCACTGCAGCGGCACCCTCTACATCGTTTCGGCCCCTTCGGGCGCAGGCAAGACCAGCCTGGTCACTGCCCTGACCGCAGAAGACCCGCACATCCGCGTCTCGGTCTCGCACACCACCCGCACCATGCGCCCGGGCGAGGAACACGGGGTCAATTACCACTTCGTGGCGCACGACGCATTCAGGGCGCTGATCGCCCAAGGCGACTTCCTGGAGCATGCCGAAGTGTTCGGCAACTTCTACGGCACGTCCCGCAGCGCTTTGCAACAAACACTCGACGAGGGCTATGACCTGATTCTGGAAATCGACTGGCAAGGCGCCCAGCAGGTACGCAAGCTGATGCCCAACGCGCTGTCGGTGTTCATCCTGCCGCCCAGCCAGGAGGCCCTGCGCCATCGCCTGGATAACCGTGGGCAGGACAGCGAGCAGATCATCGCCGGGCGCATGAAAGAAGCGGTCAGCGAGATGCAGCACTTTGCCGAATACGACTACGTCATCATCAATGACGATTTCGCAACTGCGCTGCTGGACCTTAAAGCGGTGTTCCGTGCCAATCGCCTGCTGCTGAAAAACCAGCAACAGCGCCACGGGGCCCTGCTGACCGAGCTGGTTGGCTGAAGCCGGCGTCCCCGGGCCGGGGCGCACAGCGCCCCTCCCGAATCATTCCGGGATAGAAAGCGTGGCCTGCTGGCGCAGCGTCGCCCCCAGGAAGTAAGCCGGTGCACGCAACCGCGACAGCAGCATCAGCACGATGCCCAGCACCGAGATGATGGCGGCGATCACGAACACCAGGCCCAACCCACCGACATGCGAACCGCTGCCGAAATCCGGTGAAGCGCTGTCGATGGCCGTGCGCACGAAGATCACCGACAGGATCACCCCGCCCACCAGCGGGCACAGGCCCCGCATGAAGAAGTGGCGCAGGCTGTCGAACAGGCTGCGGCGGAAGTACCAGACGCAGGCAAAGGCGGTCAGCGAGTAGTAGAAGCAGATCATCATGCCCAGCGCGGTGATGGTGTCCGCCAGCACGTTTTCACTGAGGGTGCGCATGGTCACGTAGAACAGACCCGCTGCTACACCCGCACAAATGGTGGCGTACCGCGGGGTTTGGGAGCGGGGGCAGACCTTGGCGAACTTCTGTGGCACCGCACCGTAGTAACCCATGGCCAACAAGGTGCGCGCCGGCGACACAAAGGTCGACTGCAATGACGCCGCGGTGCTGGCCAGCACCGCCACGGACATCAGAATGGCCAGCGGCCCCATCACCGGCCCTGCCAGGTGGGCGAATACGTTTTCCTGAATACGCGGGTTGTTCAGGCCCAGGCCCTGTTCGCTGATACCGGCAAACTGCAGGGTGGCAATGGCGGTAAGCAGGTACAAACCCAGAATCAGCAGCACCGTCCAGGTGGCGGCTTTGCCCGGTACTTCTTCACTGCCTACCGACTCTTCGCTGACGGTCAGGCACACATCCCAGCCCCAGAAGATGAAGATCGACAGCGAAAGCCCGGCCGCGAAGGCTGAGAACGATTCGACGCCGAACGGGTTGAACCAGGCGAAATCGAATTCCAGCGGCGGCGGCGCGGTGGTTTCACCGAACGCCGCGAAGGCAAAGCCGATCAGTACCAGCAACTGCAACGCCACCAGGCCGTACTGCACCGTCATGGTCGTGGCCATGCCGCGGCAGCAGATCCACACTGCCAGCGCGATGAACACGCAACAGGTGACAATGTTGATCAGCAGGTGGTCCGCGAGCGCGGCGAGGCCGTGGTTGCCGGTGATCTGGCCGAGGAACAGGTAGAAGAAGTCCACCGCCACGCCGGCCAGGTTCGACAGCACGATGGTAGTGGCCACCACCAGCCCCCAACCGCCGATCCAACCGATCATGGGGCCGAACGCCCGTGCCGACCAGGTGAACGAGGTGCCACTGTCAGGCTCTGCCGAATTCAGCTCACGATACCCCAGCGCCACCAGCAGCATGGGCAGGAAGCCGACGATGAACACGGCAGGCAAGTGGGCGCCCACCTCGCGCACGGTAGGGCCAAGGGCGCCAGTCAGTGTATAGACGGGCGCAATGGTCGAGATGCCCAGAACCACGCTGGCGAGCAGCCCCAGCCGCCCTTTTGCCAGGCCCTTGCCCTGGGCCTGTGTACCCGCATCGGCTGCCACATCGGGTGGGCGGCCGGCTTCTGTGTAGTTGCTCATGAGTATTAGCCGCCGGTGTTGGAATTGTTTTTCACAGGCCTTTTGCAAAGGCCCGCGCTCACTCGTCGAGAATCTGCGATCGGGGCCGGATCATCCGGGGCCCATGCCTTGGCCTGCAACGGGGGCGCCATTGTAAAGAAGAGGCGCAGGATTAGAAGGTGAACCGTTGAAAAGCCTTGCTTGCAGAAAGCCGTTCTTCTCGCGGGAAAGGCTGGCGCACGGGGGGACCGACGTCATGGCTGTACATCCTTGGGTTTACTGCGGCGATGTGATGCTACGGATGACGCCTCGAGGGCGGCGATGGTTGCTGCTGTTGTTATTGTCACGTTCCCATCGTGGGGATTGATTGCCGCATCGGGTGCATTGCTTTCCGGGGGCCGTTTCACTATAAAATGGCCAAAACGCAACAGACATTGGCAATTCGGCAAGCAGAGCATGCACCAATGCAATATCAGATTACCCATGCCGACCTGACCCTGGTGCTCGCACTGGAACGCGGGCGCTCGCTGGCCAAGGCGGCCGAACTGCTGAAGGTAGACGTGTCGACGGTGTTCCGCTCCATCCGCCGGCTGGAATCGGCGCTAGGCACCGCGCTGTTCGTGAAAAGCCGCAAAGGCTACCTGCCAACCGACACTGCCCAGGCACTGGCTGAGCAGGCCGAGCGCGCGGAACAGGCGCTGGATGCCGCACGCATCGCTCTGACCAGTGGCGAGCAGGTGGTCAGCGGGACCGTACGCCTGACGTGCACCGAGGCGGTCATGCACAGCCTGTTGCTGCCCGCACTGGCCGAATTCATGCCCAACTACCCGGCCCTGTCGCTGGAGATGGGCACTTCCAACACATTTGCCAACCTCAGCCGGCGCGACGCCGATATTGCCCTGCGCCTGACCAACACGCCGCCGGAACACCTGGTGGGTCGCAACCTGGGGTCCACCTCCTATGTGATCTGCGGCCAGCCCCATTGGCGCGACAGCCTGGCCGAGTCGACGAACAGTGTGCCGTGGATTGCGCCAGACGATTCCATGCAGGACCACCCAACCGTGGTCTGGCGCAACCAGCACCACCCGGGGCTGAGCCCGCGCTACCAGTGCAGTGGCATGTCGACCATTGCCCAACTGGTAACGGCCGGCCTGGGTGTGGCCGCCCTGCCCGACTACATGGTGCACACGTTGCCGGGGGTGGACGCCCTCAGTGGCCCACTGCCCGGTTGCGATACCCAACTGTGGCTGTTGACCCGGCCCGACTGCCGCGCGCTGCGCTCGGTACAGACCCTGTTCGAAGAGCTGACCCCGCGGTTGCGTGACGCGATGCTCTGAGGTTATCGTCAGGCACATGCAGGACGGTGTCTGGCCCGGCCATTTCGCGGCAATAGCCGCGGCCTCAGGCGCTGCCGGAGCAAAACAGCGCTTCCCTATTGGCTGGTGAATTTTTATACTATCGAGTCCGCCTGCCCACTATTGGGCTGCACGCCCACCGCATTTGCTATTGAGGAAGACCATGGCCCGCGTAACTGTTGAAGACTGCCTGGAACACGTGGATAACCGCTTTGAGCTGGTCATGCTCTCGACCAAGCGCGCTCGCCAGTTGGCGACCGGCGGCAAAGAGCCACGCGTTGCGTGGGAAAACGACAAGCCGACCGTTGTTGCCCTGCGTGAAATCGCCGAAGGCATCGTCACCAACGAGTTCATCGCTGCTGAAGAGATCGTCACCGAGGATCCGGTCTTCGCCGCATTCGAGGACGAGTCGAACGAGGCTGTCTGATTGATGCCTGGTCGACGTCGCACGGCGCAAGGCCCTCTCCCTCGGCAGGAGGTGAACCCATGCCGGGTATAGAAGTCTTGGCCGAACGGCTGTCGACCTACCTAGGGCCCGAACAGGTCAACCTGGTTCGCCGCGCCTATTTCTACGCAGAACAGGCCCACGACGGGCAGCGCCGCCGCAGCGGCGAGCCCTACGTCACCCACCCGCTGGCTGTGGCCAGTATCCTTGCCGACATGCACATGGACCATCAGAGCCTGATGGCAGCCATGCTGCACGACGTGATCGAAGACACCGGCATTGCCAAGGAAGCCCTCAGCCAGCAGTTCGGCGAGACGGTGGCCGAACTGGTCGATGGGGTCAGCAAGCTGACCCAGATGAACTTCGAGACCAAGGCAGAAGCCCAGGCTGAAAACTTCCAGAAGATGGCCATGGCCATGGCACGCGATATCCGCGTGATCCTGGTTAAGCTGGCCGACCGCCTGCACAACATGCGCACGCTGGAAGTGCTGTCCGGTGAAAAACGCCGGCGCATCGCCAAGGAAACCCTCGAAATCTATGCCCCCATCGCCAACCGCCTGGGGATGCACACCGTACGCGTAGAGTTCGAAGACCTCGGCTTCAAGGCCATGCACCCGATGCGCTCGTCGCTGATCAACCGGGCAGTGAAGAGCGCGCGGGGCAACCGCAAGGAAATCGTCGCCAAGATCGAGCAATCGCTGGCCCACTGCCTGGCCGCCGACGGTATCCAGGGCGAGGTCAGCGGCCGGCAGAAACACCTCTATGGCATCTACAAGAAGATGCGTGGCAAGCGCCGCGCCTTCAACGAGATCATGGACGTGTATGCCTTCCGCATCGTGGTCGACAAGGTCGACACCTGCTACCGCGTGCTGGGCGCCGTGCACAACCTGTACAAGCCGCTGCCGGGCCGGTTCAAGGACTACATCGCCATCCCCAAGGCCAACGGCTACCAGTCGTTGCACACCACCCTGTTCGGCATGCACGGGGTGCCCATCGAAATCCAGATCCGCACGGCGGAGATGGAAGAGATGGCCAACAACGGCATTGCGGCGCACTGGTTGTACAAGTCCAACGAGGACGAGCAACCCAAGGGCAACCACGCCCGGGCCAGGCAGTGGGTGAAGGGCATCCTCGAGCTGCAGCAACGTGCGGGCAACTCGCTGGAATTCATCGAGAGCGTGAAGATCGACCTGTTCCCGGACGAGGTCTACGTGTTCACGCCCAAAGGCCGCATCATGGAGCTGCCCAAAGGCTCCACCGCGGTGGACTTCGCCTACGCGGTGCACACCGATGTGGGCAACAGCTGTATCGCCTGCCGCATCAACCGGCGCCTGGCACCGCTGTCCGAGCCCTTGCAAAGCGGCTCGACGGTTGAAATCGTCAGCGCCCCCGGTGCACGCCCGAACCCGGCCTGGCTCAACTTCGTGGTCACTGGCAAAGCGCGCACCCATATCCGCCACGCGCTCAAGCAACAGCGCCGTTCGGAGTCCATCAGCCTGGGCGAGCGCTTGCTGAACAAGGTGCTCACCGGCTTCGACAGCAGCCTGGAGCAGATTGCGCAGGAGCGTATCCAGGCCATTCTGGCGGAGTATCGCCTGGAGCTGATCGAGGACCTGCTGGAAGACATCGGCCTTGGCAACCGCATGGCCTACGTGGTCGCGCGCAGGCTGCTGTCCGCCGATGGCGAGCAACTGCCCGCACCCGAAGGCCCGCTGGCCATCCGTGGCACCGAAGGGCTGGTGCTCAGCTACGCCAAATGCTGTACGCCCATCCCTGGCGACCCCATTGTCGGCCACCTGTCGGCGGGCAAAGGCATGGTGGTGCACCTGGAAAACTGCCGGAACATCAGCGAAATCCGCCATAACCCAGAAAAATGTGTGCAGCTTTCCTGGGCCAAGGACATCACCGGCGAATTCAATGTCGAGCTGCGTGTCGAGCTTGAGCACCAGCGCGGCCTGATCGCGCTGCTGGCCAGCAGCGTCAATGCGGCCGATGGCAACATCGAGAAGATCAGCATGGACGAACGCGACGGCCGTATCAGCGTGGTCCAACTGGTGGTCAGCGTGCACGACCGCGTGCACCTGGCGCGTGTGATCAAGAAACTGCGTACCTTGACCGGTGTGGTCCGCATCACCCGCATGCGTACGTAGCCCGCCAACCGCAAGGAGTCATCATGAGCAAGACCGTCATCAACAGCGACAAGGCCCCAGCCGCCATCGGCACCTACTCGCAGGCGATCAAGGCCGGAAACACCGTGTATATGTCGGGGCAGATCCCGCTCGACCCGAAGACCATGGAACTGGTCGAAGGCTTCGAAGCCCAGACCGTGCAGGTGTTCGAAAACCTCAAGGCAGTGGCTGAAGCTGCCGGTGGCTCGTTCAAGGACATCGTCAAGCTGAACATCTTCCTGACCGACCTGAGCCACTTCGCCAAGGTCAACGAGGTGATGGGCCGCTACTTCGAGCAGCCATACCCTGCCCGTGCCGCCATCGGCGTTGCTGCGCTGCCAAAAGGTGCGCAGGTCGAAATGGACGCGATTCTGGTCATCGAATGATGCCTGCGGCGGCAGGCTCTGCCTGTCGCCCTCCTCCTCTGCAAGGTTTTCCGTCATGCGTCTAGCACTGCCTCTCACGCTGGCAGCCCTGCTTCTGGGCGGCTGCGCCAGCCACAAACCTGAAGATTTCAATGGCACCTGGATCAACCAGCAGGCCATCACCGCTGCCGTCAAAGGCAACAACCTGCGCCAGGCCCTGGATGCCAATGGCCCGGTATTCGAGTGGAAGCTCGATGTGGCCCAACAGCGGGCCAGTTACAGCAACGGTTTTGAGGGTGCCGACGGGCAACTCAGCGCCAATGACAAACAATGGGTAGCCACCTTCGACGGTGGTGCCACCGAGCAGCTGTCCTTGAATGGCGATGAACTGCAAACGGTCGACCCACAGGGCGCCAAGCAGACGTTCGTACGTGCCAAGGCACCTGCTGCGGGCAACGCGCAGCTGGGTAGCAGCTTCGAGCAGGCGCTGTATCAGGCCTATCTAGGCGGCGACTGGAAGATCATCGAAGGCCAGGGCACAGGTGGCACGGTACGCTTCAGCGATACCGGTAGCGTTACCGGCCTGCCCGGCCCGGATCGCTTCGCGCTGTGCCTGGCGGGGGATTGCGCGACCATGGGCGCCAGCAATGACAGCCTGTGGCTTGAGCGCAACCAGCAGGGTGCGCCGTTCATCATCAAGCGCACGGGCAAGCAGCTGGAGATTTCCCAGGCAGTCAACCGCGCGCAGCCGGACGAAATGCCGCAACTGGCGGCCGGCAAGCGGCAGTGGCTGCTGGAGCAGAACTGAGGCCGGGCGCCGCACCGCAAGCTGCTCTTACCGTTCTGCAACCGTACATAACGTGTTGATGTACCAGGGCCGTGTGGGAGCGGCTTCAGCCGCGAACACCGGCGAAGCCGGTGCCATCCACCGCGCTGCTTGTTTCGCGGGTAAACCCGCTCCCACAGGGGGTGATGTGCAGCCCAATGAGCCGGATTAATTGCTAACCGAACCCTGCAAAATAGCCGCGTACCCTTCTTTGTAGCTGGGGTATGCCGGCACCCAACCCAGGGCCCGCGCACGGGCATTGCTGCAGCGCTTGCTGCCAGTGCGCCGGACCCGCTGCTCATCGGACCAGTGTGTAACGCCCATGTACTCACGCAGCCAGCCGACCACATCGGCCAGCGGTGCAGGGTCGTCATCCACGCCGAGGTAGCAATCGTCCAGCGCCCGGCCATCGGCATCGGCCTGCAACAGGAACGCCAGCAGGCTGGCAGCGTCCTCGGCGTGGATGCGGTTGCCGTACAACGGCGGCTGCTCGGCAACCCGGTAACCCTGGCGAACCTGGCTGAGCAGCCACTCGCGGCCCGGGCCGTAGATGCCGGTCAGGCGCACCACACTCGCCGGGCACTCACCCGCCAAGGCCAGCTGCTCCGCCTCCAGCATCACCCGCCCCGAATACCCTTCAGGGCTGGTAGGCGACTGCTCATCCACCCATTCCCCGCCCTTCTGCGCAAACACACTGCTGCTGGAGACGAACAACAGCCGACGCGGGCGCTGCCCTCGCTCAGCCAACCAGCCTTGCACATGGCGCAGGCCCTGCACGTAGGCCGCCTGGTAGCCGGCTTCGTCATGCTGGCTGGCCGCCACGCAGTACACCAGGTAATCCGGTGCATGGCTTGGCCAGGCAGACGGTATTGCCGGCTCGGCCAGGTCAGCGGCCACAGGTACCACCCCGTGGGGCAGTTGCCCCACAGTGCGACGCAGCCCACTGACATGCCAACCACGCGCCAACATCTGCCGGGCCAGACGGCCGCCGACATCGCCACAACCTACTATCAAGACCGAAAGGTCCGACATCTGAAACCCCCTTAGACCGATAGATCCGCCCAACCGTAG
This sequence comes from Pseudomonas sp. S32, assembly GCF_016648095.1. Lineage (NCBI taxonomy): Bacteria > Pseudomonadati > Pseudomonadota > Gammaproteobacteria > Pseudomonadales > Pseudomonadaceae > Pseudomonas > Pseudomonas sp. S32. The sequence continues at coordinate 125,830 of NZ_JACVVF010000008.1, read as the reverse complement.
GCGAAAAAAGCAACAAGATTACTTTTGTTAACAAGAATTACTTGCAATAATGGCGACCAAATTGTTCTCGGCCTACCTCGAGGCCTTGAAGAACATCCACCTTTATCTTCATCAGGTCCGGCCAGCATGACACGTAATCAACCTTCCGCTTCGCCAACCCAGTCGCGCGCCTGGCGCGCCATCGCCCTGGCCTTCAGCCTGGTGCTGGCCCCGATGGCCATGGCCGATGAGCCTAACGCCAATGCCGCCGCCGCACCGGCCGCTGCCTCTGCTCCGGTAAACACCGCTGCCGCGCCGGCCGGCGAAGCGGCCCCGGTTAACGCTGCAGATGCCCCGGCTGCCGTCGACCCAAGCGTCGAGGCCCTGGTTGAAGATACTTCGCTGGGCATGGCCCACGACCTGTCCCCATGGGGCATGTACAAAAACGCCGACGTGGTGGTCAAGGCGGTCATGATCGGCCTGGCCATCGCGTCCATCATCACTTGGACCATCTGGATCGCCAAAGGCTTCGAACTGCTGGGTGCCAAGCGTCGCCTGCGTGGCGAGATCGCCCAGTTGAAGAAGTCCGCCAGCCTGAAAGAGGCCAGCGAGGTCTCCAACAAGGAAGGCACCCTGGCCCACACCCTGGTCCACGACGCACTCGAAGAAATGCGCCTGTCAGCCAACGCCCGCGAAAAAGAAGGTATCAAGGAGCGCGTCAGCTTCCGCCTTGAGCGCCTGGTACACGCCAGCGGCCGCAACATGAGCAGCGGCACCGGGGTACTGGCAACCATCGGCTCCACCGCGCCTTTCGTCGGCCTGTTCGGTACGGTTTGGGGCATCATGAACAGCTTCATCGGCATCGCCAAGACTCAGACCACCAACCTGGCAGTAGTAGCACCTGGTATTGCCGAAGCCTTGCTGGCCACAGCCCTGGGCCTGGTGGCGGCGATTCCTGCCGTGGTCATCTACAACGTCTTCGCCCGCTCCATCGCGGGTTACAAGGCACAGGTATCCGACGCCTCCGCCCAGGTACTGCTGCTGGTCAGCCGTGACCTGGACCACCAGGGTGGCGAGCGCGCTGCCCCGCACATGGTGAAAGTGGGGTAAGCCATGGGCCTGCATCTTAACGAAGGTGGCGATGACCTCGCCGAAAACCACGAGATCAACGTCACCCCCTTCATCGACGTGATGCTGGTGCTGTTGATCATTTTCATGGTCGCAGCCCCCTTGGCTACGGTTGATATCAAGGTCGACCTGCCCGCCTCCACGGCGAAGCCGGCGCCAAGGCCCGAGAAACCGGTGTTCGTCAGCGTCAAGGCCGACCAGAAGCTGTATGTCGGCGACGATCAGGTTCCAGCACCCGACCGGCTTGGCCCGATGCTCGACGCCAAGACCAAGGGTGACAAAGAGACCACCATCTTCTTCCAGGCCGACAAGGGCGTGGACTACGGTGACCTGATGGAAGTGATGAACAACATGCGCGCGGCCGGCTACCTGAAAGTCGGTCTGGTAGGTCTCGAGACGGCAGCCAAGAAATGACGAAGACGCGGCACAATCTGGCGCGTTACAGCGGCAGCCTGGCGCTTGTGCTGGGTGTCCATGCCGTCGCTGTGCTGCTCATGCTCAACTGGTCGGTGCCCCAGGCCATCGAGCTGCCACCGGCAGCCATGATGGTCGAGCTGGCGCCGTTGCCCGAGCCTGCGCCACCGCCCCCACCCAAAGCGGTACCCCAGCCACCGGCGCCGGTCGAAGAGCCTCCATTGCCCAAGCTGGCGGAAGCCCCAAAGCCCAAGATCGCCATCCCCAAGCCGCCCAAGCCCAAGGCCAAGCCACAACCGCCCAAGCCTGAGAAAAAGCCTGAGCCGCCCAAGGAAGCGCCGCCAACCGAACAGACCGTGGACGCACCGCCCAGCAACACGCCACCGCAGAAATCGGCGGCTCCGGCACCGAGCATTGCTTCCAACAGCAACGCCTTGCCAACCTGGCAAAGCGACCTGCTGCGTCACCTGGCGAAATACAAGCGTTACCCTGAGGATGCACGTCGCCGCGGCCTGCAGGGCATCAACCGCCTGCGTTTCGTGGTGGATGCCGAAGGCAAGGTGGTGTCGTATGCCATGGCCGGTGGCTCGGGCAGTGCTTCGCTGGACCGGGCAACGCTGGAGATGATTCGCCGGGCCGGCACGGTACCCAAGCCACCGCCGGAATTGCTGAACAACGGCACCATCGAAGTCGTGGCACCGTTTGTGTACTCCCTGGACCGCCGCTGATACTTTTGTTTCTGTCACAAATCAGCAAGTCTGATAACGTGCGTCTATCGATTGCAGCCGCTATGCTGGGCTCGCAACTTCATGGACGCACGTTATGACCCTCACAGAACTCCGCTACATCGTCACACTCGCTCAGGAACAGCACTTCGGCCATGCCGCCGAACGTTGTCACGTGAGCCAGCCCACCCTGTCGGTCGGTGTGAAGAAGCTCGAGGACGAGCTTGGCGTGCTGATCTTCGAACGCAGCAAAAGCGCGGTGCGCCTGACACCGGTCGGCGAAGGCATCGTTGCCCAGGCGCAGAAGGTACTCGAGCAGGCCCAGGGCATTCGCGAGCTGGCACAGGCCGGTAAAAACCAGCTCACAGCACCACTCAAAGTCGGCGCCATCTACACGGTCGGCCCTTATCTGTTCCCGCACCTGATCCCGCAGCTGCACCGTGTGGCCCCGCAGATGCCGCTGTACATCGAAGAAAACTTCACCCATGTGCTACGTGAAAAACTGCGCAACGGCGAACTGGATGCAGTGATCATCGCCCTGCCGTTCAACGAAGCCGACGTGCTGACCTTGCCGCTGTATGACGAGCCTTTCTGCGCCCTGATGCCAGCCGACCACCCCTGGACGGCCAAGAAAACCATCGACACGGCCATGCTCAACGACAAGAGCCTGCTGCTGCTCGGCGAAGGCCATTGTTTCCGCGACCAGGTACTGGAAGCCTGCCCGACCCTGAACAAGGGTGGCGAAGGTGCCCGCCACACCACGGTCGAGTCCAGTTCGCTGGAAACCATCCGCCATATGGTGGCATCTGGCCTTGGCGTGTCGATCCTTCCGCTCTCGGCCGTGCACAGCCATCACTATGCTCCCGGCGTGATCGAAGTGCGCCCACTCACCGCACCTGCGCCCTTCCGCACGGTGGCCATCGCCTGGCGCGCCAGCTTCCCGCGGCCCAAGGCCATCGAGATTCTGGCCGACTCGATCCGCCTGTGCTCGGTCGCTAAAGCCCCTGCCGAACAAACCGCCTGAGCCATGAGTGAGTTGTCGAAGGTACCGGTAACGGTACTCAAGGGCGTAGGCGATGCCATGGCGGAAAAGCTCGCCAAGGTTGGCTTGGAAAACCTGCAGGATGTGCTGTTCCACCTGCCCCTGCGCTATCAGGACCGCACCCGTGTAGTGCCCATCGGGCAGTTGCGCCCGGGGCAGGATGCGGTCATCGAGGGCGTGGTCAGCGGCGCCGACGTGACCATGGGCAAACGCCGCAGCCTGGTGGTGCGCCTGGGTGACGGCAGCGGCGTACTGAGCCTGCGCTTCTACCACTTCAGCAACGCGCAAAAGGAGGGCCTCAAGCGGGGTACCCATTTGCGCTGTTATGGCGAAGCACGGCCCGGTGCCTCGGGCCTGGAAATCTACCACCCCGAATACAGGGCGTTGAATGGCGACGAGCCGCCACCGCCGGTTGAGCAGACCCTGACCCCGATCTACCCGTCCACCGAAGGCCTCACCCAGCAGCGTCTGCGCCTGCTGTGCCAGCAAAGCCTGGCCATGCTCGGCCCCCGTAGCCTGCCAGACTGGCTGCCCGACGAGCTGGCCCGCGACTACCAGCTGGCACCGCTGGACGAGGCCATTCGCTACCTGCACAACCCGCCAGCCGATGCTGACCTGGATGAGCTTGCCGAGGGCCATCACTGGGCTCAACATCGCCTGGCGTTCGAAGAACTGCTCACCCACCAGCTGTCGCAGCAGCGCCTGCGTGAAAGCCTGCGCAGCCTGCGCGCCCCCGTATTGCCCAAGCCTAGCCACCTGCCGGTGAAATACCTGGCGAACCTGGGCTTCCAGCCAACCGGCGCGCAGCAGCGGGTGGCCAACGAGATTGCCTATGACCTGAGCCAGCACGAGCCGATGCTGCGCCTGGTACAGGGCGATGTGGGCGCAGGCAAGACGGTGGTCGCCGCCCTGGCAGCGTTGCAGGCGCTGGAAGCGGGTTACCAGGTGGCGCTCATGGCCCCCACCGAGATTCTTGCCGAGCAGCACTACATCACCTTCAAGCGCTGGCTTGAACCGCTGGGCATCGAAGTCGCCTGGCTGGCCGGCAAGCTCAAGGGCAAGGCGCGGGCCAGTGCCCTGGAGCAGATCGTCAACGGCGCGCCGATGGTGGTCGGCACCCATGCGCTGTTCCAGGAAGAGGTGAAATTCAAGAACCTCGCCCTGGCGATCATCGACGAGCAACACCGCTTTGGCGTGCAGCAGCGCCTTGCCCTGCGCAAGAAGGGTGTTGCCGGTACGCTGTGCCCCCATCAGCTGATCATGACCGCCACACCCATCCCGCGCACACTGGCCATGAGCGCCTACGCCGACCTGGACACCTCGGTGCTGGATGAACTGCCGCCTGGCCGTACCCCGGTCAACACCGTACTGGTGGCTGACAGCCGCCGCTTCGAAGTGGTCGAGCGGGTACGTGCGGCCTGCGCGGAGGGGCGCCAGGCCTACTGGGTGTGCACCCTGATCGAAGAGTCCGAAGAGCTGACCTGCCAGGCCGCCGAAAGCACCTATGAAGAGCTGGGCAGCGCCTTGGGCGAACTCCGTGTCGGGCTTATTCATGGCCGCATGAAGCCTGTCGAGAAGGCCGAGATCATGGCCGAGTTCAAGGCCGGCAACCTGCAGCTGCTGGTTGCCACCACAGTTATCGAAGTCGGCGTGGATGTGCCCAACGCCAGCCTGATGATCATCGAGAACCCTGAGCGCCTGGGCCTGGCACAGCTGCACCAGCTGCGGGGCCGGGTGGGCCGGGGCAGCGCCGCCAGCCACTGCGTACTGCTGTATCATCCTCCGTTGTCGCAGATCGGCCGCGAACGCCTGGGCATCATGCGTGAAACCAACGATGGCTTCATCATCGCCGAAAAAGACCTGGAGCTGCGTGGCCCCGGCGAAATGCTCGGCACCCGGCAAACCGGGCTGCTGCAATTCAAGGTGGCCGACCTGATGCGTGATGCCGACCTGCTGCCGGCGGTGCGCGACGCGGCCCAGGCCTTGGTGGCACGCTGGCCAGAGCATGTCAGCCCGCTGCTCGATCGCTGGCTGCGTCACGGCCAGCAATATGGCCAGGTGTGACCTGCGTCCCACAATGGATCCAGTTTTGCGCCGTGGCTGGTTATACTTCGTGTTTAAAAGAATCAGTGGATACGGACCATGACTCAAGTTGCCCTGGACACCGCAGCCCCACATACGCCTTCGGTCATACGCCTGCTGCTCGACAAGCTCGGCGTTGCCTACCGCGAGGTGTTGGCCCACCCGCCACCGCCTGCGGCCGCCTGCGTACAGGCTGTACTGCTGGATGACGAGGTCGGGGCACTCATGGTGCTGTTCCCGCAGAGCCAGTTGCTGGACCTCAACCGCCTGGCCGAGCTGACCGGTCGCAAGCTCACCGCAGTACCAATGCCACGTTTGCGGCAGATGCTCGACAAGCACCAGCTCAAGGTGCTGCCGGGCATCCCCGCACTTACCAGCTCGCCGTGCCAGTATGAAAAAAGCCTGCTCGACGTCGAGCAGGTGTTTATCCAGTCCGGTGAAACCGGCCTGCTGCTGGAGATCGAGCGCGAGCCGTTCAAGCGCCTGCTGGCCAAGGCCAGCGCCAGCAGCTTCGGCCAGGACGTAAAGGCCATCCGGCCTAACCTCGACCGCCCGGATGACGATACCCGGGAAATCAGCCAGGCCGTCCAGGCCTTCACCGCCCGACGCATCCAGAAGCGCCTCGAAGAAACCATCGAGATCCCACCGCTGGCCGATACCGCGCAGAAAATCATGAAGCTGCGTGTAGACCCCAACGCCAGCATCGACGACATCACCGGCGTGGTTGAAACCGACCCGGCACTGGCGGCACAGGTGGTCAGCTGGGCGGCATCACCCTATTACGCCTCACCGGGCAAGGTACGCTCGGTGGAAGACGCCATTGTTCGCGTGCTGGGCTTCGACCTGGTCATCAACCTGGCCCTTGGCCTTGCGCTTGGCAAAACCCTGAGCCTGCCCAAGGATCAGCCTCAGCAGGCGACCCCCTACTGGCAACAATCGATCTATACCGCTGCGGTGATCGAAGGGCTCACCCGCGCCATGCCTCGGGCCGAGCGCCCGGAAGCAGGGCTCACCTACCTGGCAGGGCTGCTGCACAATTTTGGCTACCTGCTGCTGGCCCATGTGTTCCCGCCGCACTTTTCGCTGATCTGCCGCCACCTGGAAGTGAACCCGCACGTGTGCCACACCTACGTCGAACAGCACCTGCTGGGCATCAGCCGGGAGCAGATCGGTGCCTGGCTGATGAAGCTGTGGGACATGCCCGATGAGCTGTCGACGGCGCTACGCTTCCATCACGACCCAGGCTATGACGGGGAGTACTCCGCGTTCCCCAACCTGGTGTTTCTGGCCACCCGGCTGCTGCGTTCTCGGGGCATAGGCTCTGGGCCGCAGGACGAAATACCCGATGAATTGCTGGAGCGCCTGGGCCTGGTGCGGGAAAAAGCCGAGGATGTCGTCAGCAAGGTGCTTGAGGCCGAGAGCCTGCTGCGGGAACTGGCTTCGCAGTTCCAGACGCCGCACTAAAATGACAGGGGCCGCATAGGCGACCCCTGGTGTTTCAGCGTTTCTTTTTGGGTTTCAGGTATTTCATCAGGCCCTGAAACCACATCACCAGCGCCGGGTTACCCTTGATCTGGATGTGCTTGTCCTGAATGCCCTGCATGAATGCCAACTGCTTGTTGGCGGCCTGCAGGGTGGCAAAGCCGTAGGCGGCGTCCTTGAAGGCTATGGCGAAGGCCGGCTCCGGGTATGAACCGCCCTTGCTGCTGACCCGCTCATTGTTGACGATGAAGTGCCGGGCCACCTTGCCGTCCAGCGTTTGCATCTGGAAAACCAGGTCCTTGCCCTTGAGCTGCTGCTGGAAGGCAGCGTTGTTGCGGCTGGCCCTGGCCATCAACAGCCCCATGGCCCAGAGAAGAAAGCGGAACTTCATCAACGCGCCTCGAATAAAAAGTGACTAAGCGCCGCAGTTTATCCTTTTATTGAGCAAATTAATCCATTCCGGAACATTTTCCTGCACCCATGAGAAGGGCGCCCGCAGGCGCCCGTCAGGCCATGTCCAACAAGCGCCAAGCGCAGTTACTTGCTCTTCTTCGCGGGTTTTGCAGGGCTGTTCACACCCTCGCGCAGGTCCTTGCCAGGCTTGAAAGCAACCGTGTTGCTGGCCTTGATTTTCACGGGCTCGCCAGTTTGCGGATTTTTGCCGGTGCGGGCGCCCCGGTGGCGCTTCTCGAAGGTGCCAAAACCCACCAAGGTCACATTGCCCGTGTTAACGGCAAGGGTGATTTGCTCGAGAATTGTGTTCAACACCTCGTTGGCCTTGTCCTTGGACAGGTCAGCCTTCTCGGCGATAACGTTGGCGAGATCTGGTTTGCGCATGGTAAAGCCTCTTTGACGGAGTTCTTGTTGTTATGCCGTGCTGCCCTTGGAGCAGCGCTCAAGGCACCGCAGGCTCTAATCTGCGGCAGACGAGAGTGAGAATGGCACGAGCATCAGGGCCGCGCCAGTATCAGCGCGGCCATTGTGCGGGACAGAAAAAGCCATTGGCGACAAAACATAGGCCATTCACGCCATTACAGGGGGGAGCTGACGATTCAATGCCAGCCGCTCCGTTACGGCCGCGCCGGTCAGGGCATAGCTCAGCAAGCTGCCCTCCGCGTCAAGGCACAGCGCCTTGATGTCACTGCCTTGGCCCTCTACCTGCCAAGCCCCACGCAGGCTCATTGGCGGGGGCGACACCACCAGCGGGCATGCCGGCGTCTTGACGGTGATAGGCATTGGGCCGTAGGCGACCGCTGTGGGGTTACCGACCAGGGTCTGTGCCAAGGCCCGTACACAGCTCATCAGCGGCATGACATACAGCAGGTTGATGCCATCGACCTCTGCGCAATCGCCCAAGGCGTGGATGTTGGCATGTGAGGTACGTAGGTAGCGGTCAACGCTGACGCCGCGGCCAGCCTGCAACCCGGCAGCCGTGGCCAGGTCGGTGCGGGGGCGCAGGCCAATGGCCGAAACCACCAGGTCACAGGTAACCACCAGGCCATCGGAGAGATGCGCTTGCAGGCCGCCGTCGCAGCGTTGCAAGCGCGTCAGCACCGGCCCCAGGTGAAAGCGCACACCCAGCTGCTGCAGCCCTGCCTGCACCGCTTTGGCCGCCGCAGGCGGCAGCAGGGTCGGCATCAATTGCTCGCAGGGCGCCACCACGTCCACCTGGAAGCCGCCCAGGCTCATGTCATTGGCAAACTCGCAGCCGATCAGCCCAGCCCCCAGAATCAACACCCGCTGCTTCCCTGCGGCGGCCGCGCGAAGGCGTGCGTAGTCTTCCAAGTCGTTGACCGGGAAGACCAGGTCGCCTGCATCACCGTCGACAGGCACCGCGATGGTTTGTGCGCCCACGGCAAGCACCAGGTCGCGATAGGGCACAGCCTCTTCACCCATCCACAGGCGCTTGTGACCCGGGTCGATACCACTGATGCGCGTGTGCGTGCGCACCTCGGCATTCAGCTGCTCGGCCATGGCCCCCGGCTCGGCCATGCACAGGCCGTCGGCGTCTTTCTGCTTGGCGAAGCCGGTAGACAGCATGGGCTTGGAATAGGAACGGCCATCGTCCGCGGTTATCAGCAGCAACGGCGTCTGAGCGTCGAGTTTGCGAAATTCACGCGCCAGGTTGTAGCCCGCAAGGCCGGTACCGATGATCACCACAGGGGACGTCATGTGCCGCTTCCTCTATCAGCCGATGGAAATCATTTCGAAGTCACCCTTGCCCACGCCGCAGTCCGGGCATAGCCAATCCTCCGGCACGTCTTCCCATCGGGTGCCAGGGGCGATGCCGTCGTCAGGCCAGCCAGCAGCCTCGTCGTAGATCAGGCCGCAGACAATACATTGCCACTTCTTCATAGAGACGCGTTTCCTCGGTTCAGGCTTGGTCAGGTTCGTGGTGGCACTCAGGTGGTGCCTGCACGGCCGGCTATTATGCTAGCAGCCGGGGCAATCATGCTAAGCTCGCGGCCTCTTTGGTTGTTACAAGCAGACCGACGTGTCGTACGCCTCCCCGCAAGCAGCCGCTGTCGCGTGGCTACCGTATTCACAGCTGGCCACTCCCCTCGACCAGCCCATTCTGGACTGGCTGCTGGATGAGGGGTCACTGACCCGCCGTCTGACCCGCCTGTCATCCGACCACTTTTCGGTAACCCCGCTGTTCGAGGGCTGGCAGCCCTTGCGCCTGGATGAATGCCAGGCGCTGGGCATTGCCGAGGGTGCCGAAGGCTGGGTACGCGAAGTGTTCCTGCGCGGTCATGGCCAGCCGTGGGTGTTTGCCCGCAGCGTCGCCAGCCGCAGCGCCCTGGAACGCGGCGGGCTGGACCTGGAAACCCTCGGCACCCGCTCACTCGGCGAGCTGCTGTTCTGCGACCAGGCGTTCATGCGCCACCCGCTTCAGGTTTGCCGGTACCCCCGGGCCTGGCTACCCGCCGAAGCTGCTTGCGATGGCCTTTGGGGCCGTCGTTCGCGCTTTTCACGCGACGGGCTGGACCTGCTGGTGGCGGAGGTATTCCTGCCGGCGCTGTGGCAAGCCGCGCAACAGGAGGCCCGCTGATGTACCTGCAACTGCTCAAGTCGCTCAACCGGCTGCACCCCCGGGCCTGGGATTTCGTACAGCTCAGCCGCATGGACCGGCCCATCGGCATTTACCTGCTGCTGTGGCCGACGCTGTCGGCGGTGTGGATCGCGGGCAACGGCTCACCGACGCTGGCCAACGTGCTGATCTTCGGCCTGGGCGTGGTGTTGATGCGGGCCGCGGGCTGCTGCATCAACGACTTCGCCGACCGCAAGGTCGACGGGCACGTCAAACGAACCGCAGACCGCCCATTGGCCAGTGGCCGGGTGAAGCCGCGCGAGGCCCTGGCGCTGTTCGCGATACTGGTGGGCGTGAGCTTTGCCCTGGTGTTGTGCACCAACAGCCGCACGGTGTGGTTGTCATTTGGCGCGGTAGCACTGGCGTTCTGCTACCCATTCATGAAGCGCTACACCTATTACCCGCAGGTGGTGCTGGGCGCGGCCTATTCCTGGGGCATTCCCATGGCGTTCACCGCAGCCGGTGGCCAACTGCCGGCCGCCGCCTGGCTGCTGTACATCGCCAACCTGCTGTGGACGGTGGGTTACGATACCTATTACGCGATGGTCGACCGTGATGACGACCTGAAGATAGGGGTGAAATCAACCGCCATCCTGTTCGGCGATGCCGACCGGGTGATCATCCTGAGCCTGCAGATGCTGTCGCTGGGGTGCTTGTTGCTGGCGGGCAGCCAGTTCGACCTGGGCGGCTGGTTCCACCTGGGCTTGCTGGGCGCGGCTGTGTGCTTTGCCTGGGAATACTGGTCTACCCGCAAGCTGGACCGCGAGTCCTGCTTCAAGGCGTTCTTGCACAACCACTGGGCGGGCATGCTGATCTTTATCGGCGTGGTGCTGGATTATGCGCTGCGCTGAAAGCGTGGGCCGCTCACCGCTACGGCCCCGCCCGCCCTGGCCCAGTCATGGAATGTAGCCAGAACCGCCAATACCCTGTCACACAGCTGCAATAATTCCGTTATCTAATGCGGGGCCAAGACAGCGAATCCAGGAGAGGTTTTGAGCATGGTTGGCAGAAACATTCTGATCGTCGACGACGAAGCGCCTATTCGCGAGATGATTGCCGTCGCCCTGGAAATGGCCGGTTACGACTGCCTGGAGGCAGAAAACTCGCAACAGGCCCACGCGATCATCGTCGATCGCAAACCAGACCTGATCCTGCTCGACTGGATGCTGCCCGGTACCTCGGGTATCGAGCTCGCCCGGCGCCTGAAGCGCGATGAGCTGACCGGTGACATCCCGATCATCATGCTCACCGCCAAAGGTGAAGAGGACAACAAGATCCAGGGCCTGGAGGTGGGTGCAGACGACTACATCACCAAGCCGTTCTCGCCGCGTGAGCTGGTGGCGCGCCTCAAGGCCGTGCTGCGCCGCACCGGCCCGAGCGACAGCGAAGCCCCGATTGAAGTCGGCGGCCTGCTGCTCGACCCCATCAGCCACCGCGTCACCATCGATGGCAAGCCCGCTGAAATGGGCCCTACTGAATACCGCCTGCTGCAATTCTTCATGACCCACCAGGAACGTGCCTACACCCGCGGCCAACTGCTTGATCAGGTCTGGGGTGGCAATGTGTATGTGGAAGAACGCACCGTCGATGTGCATATCCGCCGCCTGCGCAAAGCCCTGGGTGAGGCCTACGAAAATCTGGTACAAACCGTACGCGGTACCGGCTACCGCTTCTCCACCAAGAGCTAGCTGCAAGCCATTCGTTTCAAGCTAGAAAAAGGACTATCAGCATCACAGATCCGCTTCATCTTGCAGCTTGAAGCTCGCAACGTGCCGCCGGATCCGAAGGATTCCCCCCAAATTGAACCAGAACTGGCACGCGACGCTGATTCGCCACCTGCTGCTGCTGATTACGCTCTGCCTGATCGGCGGGCTGGTCAGTGGCTACTACGGCTGGAGCCTGGCCATCGGCCTTGCGCTCTACCTGGGCTGGACGCTCAAGCAATTGCTGCGCCTGCACGACTGGCTGCGCAACCATCAGCCCGATGAGGCCCCCCCCGATGGCTACGGCCTGTGGGGCGAGGTGTTCGACAGCATCTACCACCTGCAGCGCCGCGATCAGCGTGTACGCGGCAGGCTGCAGGCTGTGATCGACAGGGTGCAGGAGTCCACCGCGGCGCTGCGCGACGCCGTGATCATGCTCGACAGCCACGGCAACCTTGAATGGTGGAACCGCGCGGCCGAAACCCTGCTGGGCTTCAAGACCCCCCAGGATGGCGGCCAGCAGGTGACCAACCTGGTGCGCCACCCGCGCTTCAAGGAGTACTTCGAGGCCGAAAACTACCTTGAGCCCCTGGAAATCCCTTCACCGATCAACGACCGCATGCGGGTGCAGCTGCACATCACCCGTTACGGCAACAACGAACACCTCATGCTGGTGCGTGATGTGACCCGTATTCATCAGCTTGAACAGATGCGCAAGGATTTCGTCGCCAACGTTTCCCACGAACTGCGCACGCCACTGACTGTGATCACCGGCTACCTGGAAACCCTGCTGGACAACGTCGAAGACGTGAACCCACGCTGGCGCCGCGCTTTGCAGCAGATGAGCCAACAGGGCTCGCGCATGCAGACCCTGCTCAACGACCTGCTGCTGCTGGCCAAGCTGGAGGCCACCGACTACCCCTCAGACAACCAGCCCGTGGCGGTCGATGCCCTACTCGCCGCGATCAGGAACGATGCCCAGGCACTGTCCGGCGGGCGCAACCAGCGCATTACCCTGGACGCAACGCCAGGGGTGCGGCTCAAAGGCAGCGAATCGGAGCTGCGCAGCGCGTTTTCCAACCTGGTGTTCAACGCCGTCAAGTACACCCCGGACGAAGGCAACATCCGTATCCGCCTGTGGGTCGATGCCCAGGGTGCGCACCTGTCGGTGCAGGACTCGGGGGTGGGCATCGACGCCAAGCACTTGCCTCGCCTGACGGAGCGGTTCTACCGCGTGGACTCCAGCCGTGCCTCCAACACCGGCGGCACCGGACTTGGCCTGGCGATCGTCAAGCATGTGCTGATGCGCCACCGCGGGAAACTTGAGATCAGCAGCGTGCCTGGCCACGGCAGCACCTTCACCTGTCATTTTGCGCCGGTACAATTGGCCAGCGACAAAGGCTGATGCGGCTGCCTCACAGGCAGATGACCCGTCACCCTTTGCTTTTGCAGCACCAGCCGCTACATTGGACCTCCAGTGTCGGCTGGAGCCGGCATTTTTCTTCCTACCTCAAAGACGGACCCCGTAAAAACTCCATCATGGACCCTTCCCCTGGTATCAGCCTCACCTCTCTGTTCGCCGATTTCGGCATGATCATCTTTGCTTTGCTCCTGGTACTGCTCAACGGCTTCTTCGTTGCGGCAGAGTTCGCCATGGTCAAACTGCGTGCCACGCGTGTGGAGTCCATTGCCGAGCAGCACGGCTGGCGCGGCAGCATCCTGCGCAAAGTGCACAACCAGCTCGACGCCTACCTCTCGGCCTGCCAGCTGGGTATCACCCTCGCCTCGCTGGGCCTGGGCTGGGTGGGCGAACCGGCCTTTGCCCACCTGCTCGAGCCGCTGCTGGCCTACATGGGCGTGGATACGCCCGAGCTGATCAAGGCGGTGTCGTTCTTTGTCGCCTTCTTCGTGATTTCGTACCTGCACATCGTGATCGGTGAGCTGGCGCCAAAGTCGTGGGCCATCCGCAAGCCTGAGCTGCTGTCGTTGTGGACGGCGGTGCCGCTGTACCTGTTCTACTGGCTGATGTACCCGGCCATCTACCTGCTCAACGCCAGCGCCAATACCATTTTGCGCATTGCCGGCCAGGGTGAGCCCGGGCCCCACCACGAACACCATTACAGCCGCGAAGAACTCAAGCTGATCCTGCACTCCAGCCGTGGCCAGGACCCCAGCGACCAGGGCATGCGCGTGCTGGCCTCGGCCGTGGAAATGGGCGAGCTGGAGGTGGTGGACTGGGCCAACTCCCGCGAGGACATGGTCAGCATCGATGCCCATGCCCCGCTGAAGCAGATTCTAGGGCTGATACGCCGCCACAAGTTCAGCCGCTACCCGGTGTACGACGCCGAGCGCGAGGAATTCACCGGCCTGTTGCACATCAAGGACCTGCTGCTGGAGCTGGCCGAGCTGGAACAGCTGCCAGAAACCATCGACCTGGAAGACCTGGCTCGCCCGCTGGAACGCGTCTCGCGGCACATGCCGCTGTCCCAGTTGCTGGAGCAGTTCCGCAAGGGTGGTGCCCACTTTGTGCTGGTGGAAGAGGCCGACGGCAAGGTCATCGGCTACCTGACCATGGAGGACGTTCTGGAAGTGCTGGTCGGCGACATTCAGGACGAGCACCGCAAGACCGAACGCGGCATCCTGGCCTACCAGCCGGGCAAGCTGCTGGTACGTGGCGACACCCCGCTGTTCAAGGTGGAACGCCTGCTGGGTGTGGACCTTGACCATATCGAGGCCGAGACGCTGGCCGGGTTGATCTATGAAACGCTCAAGCGCGTGCCTGAAGAGGAAGAAGTGCTGGAGGTCGAAGGGTTGCGCATCATCATCAAGAAGATGAAAGGCCCGAAGATCGTGCTGGCCAAGGTGCTCAAGCTGGACTGAGGCTAACCGGGCTGTGCGCCAGCCCCTCATGCCCTCACGGGTTGCCTGCGGTGTAGTCAGGCGACCCGCTGATCGGCTTGTCGAACCGGTAGGGGATCGATTCCACAGCCAGCCCCACGTTGCGTTGCACCACAAAATGCAGGTGCGGGCCGGTGCTGTTGCCGGTGTTGCCTGATTTGGCCAGCACTTGCCCCTGCCGCACCCGCTGGCCAGGGGTAACCACCACCGAGCCGCGCATCAGGTGCAGGTACACGCCCATCGTCCCGTCCGGGTGCAGGATCCGCACAAAGTTGCCCGACGGGTTCTCGCCCCGCCCGCTCTGGCTGTTCTGCAGGCTCACCACCACCCCTTCCCGCGCAGCCACGATAGTGGTGCCTTCAGGCATGGCGATATCCATGGCATAACGCCCCTTGGGCCCGAAATGGCTGACCCGCCCGTTTGGCCCCTGGCTTATGCGAAAGGGCCCACCCACCCAGGGGAAAGCATAGCGATAGCCTTGCGGGCGGGCGCCGGGGTCGCCCATGGCCTGCAGCAGGGTGGAGCGATAATTGAGCAGGGTACCGGGCCGGCCCCGCAGCACGCTGAGCATTTGCGTTGACCGCGGCGGCAGCACCCGCCGCACGATACGCGGTGCATTGCCACCCTGCGCGTTCACCAGGTTGTCCAGGCGCAGCTCCACCTGCACGGCTAACGGCAGCTCGTTGCGCGCCGAAAAACTCACCCCGCCCTGAAACACGATGGCGTTGAGGCGCACGTCTTCGGGCTGGATCTCGATCATGGATTCGTCCGACAGCATGGGCTTCACTCCAGGCCCTGGGCGGTCGGCATAAGACACCGCACCCGATGCATCGGTGACAGGGTGCAGCGTCACCGCCAGGCTCGACGCCGAGGCCAGGAGCAACGCGCAAACAAGCAGCAGGCGTGCAGGCATGATAGTGGCTTTTTGACAGTTGGCGATCTGTCGAAGCCTAGCAGCGGGTTACGCGATGACCATGGCAGCTGGTCGGATGGCACAAGCCCCTTGGCGAAGCCCGCCACCCTCCGAACCGTGCGTCAGGCGCCCGGGGTGAAGTGTTTCTGGGCAGTGCCGCGAGCAATCAGCCGCGACAGGTAGTCGAGCTTCTGGGCGTCCTGGTCGACGAATTTGAACGTGAGTTGCAGCCAGTCGCTGTCAGGTTTCGGTTCGAAGGCAACGATCGCGTGCAGGTAGCCGTTCAAGCGGGCGACCTCGGCGTTTTCGCCTTGCTCCAGGTCCAGCACGGCCCCTTCGAGCACCTGGGGCAGGGTTTCACTGCGCCGCACCACCAGCAGCGCCTCCTTCAGGCTCAGCGCCTTGATCACACAAGGCTGGGCACCACTGGCAAGGCGCAGCTGGCCCTGCCCGCGCCCACTAGGTGCAGCGGCAGGTGCAGCGGCTGCAGGCCTGGCTGCGCCGGGCACCGGCTTGGCTGGCGCTGGCGCGGCAACCTTCACCGCCTCCGGTTTCCCGGCAGTGAGGGCGTTGAGCGAGTCGTTGGCGAATGCCCCGCTGGAGCGTGCCGGCGCGGGCGCCATCAGGCTGTCGAGCTTGCCGATCTTGGCCAAGGCCTTTTTCACCTTGGTCAGCAGTTGTTCGTTGGTGAACGGCTTGCCGACGAAATCGGAAACCCCTGCCTGGATCGCCTGGATCACGTTTTCCTTGTCGCCGCGGCTGGTCACCATGATGAACTGAAGGTTTTTAAGCTCCGGTTGCTGGCGACACCAGGTGAGCAGTTCCAGGCCAGACATCTCTGGCATCTCCCAGTCGCAGAGCACCAGGTCGAAAGGCTCCTTGCCCAGCAGAGCCATGGCTTTGCGGCCATTCACAGCGTCATCTATGGTCATGCCGGGGAAGGCATTGCGCAGGCACTTGCGGACCAGGTCGCGGATAAACGGGGCGTCATCCACGACCAGCACATTCACTTTACTCATCGATACTCCTTCTGATCCCGACTAGCCTACTGCCAATTGCTGGCCACTTGCTACTGCCTATCCAACGTCGGGACTTTTCCAACGGTTCGCCACGGCCCTGCTGGCTCTACGACCACAAACGAAAACGCCCGGCAGAGGCCGGGCGTCGATGCTCGGGAGCAACCTTATTTATCGTCCGCTTCACCCGGAACATTAGCTTTTTCGCCATCCACCGCCGCGCTGCCCTGCACTTCTGCAGTCATGCGCTTGAGGCCCATGTGGCGCACATCGGTGCCGCGCACCAGGTAAATGACCAGTTCGGAGATGTTACGCGCGTGGTCGCCGATGCGCTCCAGCGAGCGCAGCGCCCAGATCACGCTGAGTACCCGGGAGATCGACCGCGGGTCTTCCATCATGTAGGTCACCAGCTCGCGCAGCGCCGTCTTGTATTCGCGATCGATGGTCTTGTCGTATTGGGCCACCGATAAGGCCAGGTCGGCATCAAACCGGGCAAAGGCATCCAGGGCATCGCGCACCATGTTGCGCACCTGGTCACCGATGTGTCGCACTTCGACGTAGCCACGGGGCGACTCGCCCTCCTCGCACAGCTGGATGGCCCGGCGAGCGATCTTGGTGGATTCGTCGCCAATGCGCTCCAGGTCGATCACCGACTTGGAGATGCTGATAATGAGGCGCAGGTCGGAGGCAGCGGGCTGACGACGAGCCAGAATGCGCACGCACTCTTCGTCGATGTTGCGCTCCATCTGGTTGATCTGCTCATCCACTTCGCGCACTTGCTGGGCCAGCCCGGAGTCCGCCTCGATGAGGGCCGTCACGGCATCATTGACCTGCTTTTCCACCAGCCCGCCCATGGCCAGCAGATGGCTGCGCACTTCTTCGAGCTCGGCGTTGAACTGCTGAGAGATATGGTGGGTAAGGCTTTCTTTGTTGATCATGGGTCGCTCCGCGAAGTTGCAAGCTTCAAGCTGCAAGCTTCAAGTAGTTCGTGTTGTTCACTAGCTCAGTGCCAGCCGCAGCCGCTTTGACTTGCAGCTTGCCGCTTGCAGCTTGCAGCTAGCTGCTGCTTGCCGCTGCTAGCCGTAGCGACCGGTGATGTAGTCTTCGGTCTGCTTCTTCGCAGGGTTGGTGAACAGGGTGTCGGTGTCGCCGAACTCCACCAGCTTGCCCATGTACATGAACGCCGTGTAGTCCGATACCCGCGCGGCCTGCTGCATGTTGTGGGTGACGATGACGATGGTGTACTTGGCTTTCAGTTCGTAGATCAGCTCTTCGACTTTCAGCGTCGAGATCGGGTCCAGCGCCGAGCAAGGTTCATCGAGCAGCAGCACCTCGGGTTCGACGGCGATGGTACGGGCAATCACCAGGCGCTGCTGCTGGCCACCGGACAAACCCAGCGCCGATTCGTGCAGGCGGTCCTTCACCTCATCCCACAACGCAGCGCCCTTCAGCGCCCACTCCACGGCTTCATCGAGCACGCGCTTTTTGTTGATGCCCTGAATGCGCAGGCCGTACACCACGTTCTCGTAGATGGTCTTGGGGAACGGGTTGGGCTTCTGGAACACCATGCCCACCCGGCGACGCAGCTCGGCCACGTCTTCGCCCTTGCGGTAGATGTTGTTGCCGTAGAGGTTGATCGCACCCTCTACCCGGCAACCGTCGACCAGGTCGTTCATGCGGTTGAACGTGCGCAGCAGCGTGGACTTGCCGCAGCCTGACGGGCCAATGAAGGCGGTGACGCGCTGCTTGGGGATGTTCAGGCTGACATCGAACAGGGCCTGTTTGTCACCGTAGAACAGGCTCAGGCCCGGTACTTCGATGGCGACCGTTTCTTCGGCCAGGCGCAGGCTCTGCTTGTCGCGGCCCAAGGCAGACATGTCGATGCCGTGGGTGTGATTATCGTGTTGCATCGTCTCACTCCATTCGAAGCTGCAAGCTTCGCGCTGCAAGCTGCAAGTTTGAGCAAAGCGGCAATCAGCTTGAAGCTTGCCGCTTGTGGCTTAAGGCTTGAATTAGCTGTCGAGCGCCTTGTACTTCTCGCGCAGGTGGTTACGAATCCACACTGCCGAAAGGTTCAGCGACGCAATCACCAGCACCAGCAACAGCGCGGTGGCGTACACCAGCGGGCGGGCCGCCTCCACATTGGGGCTCTGGAAGCCCACGTCGTAGATATGGAAGCCCAAGTGCATGATCTTCTGGTCCAGGTGCAGGTACGGGTAGTTGCCATCCACCGGCAGCGAGGGCGCCAGCTTCACTACACCTACCAGCATCAGCGGCGCGACTTCACCGGCAGCGCGTGCCACCGCCAGGATCATGCCGGTCATCATTGCCGGGCTGGCCATGGGCAGGACGATCTTCCACAGCGTCTCGGCCTTAGTGGCGCCCAGCGCCAGCGAGCCTTCACGTACTGTACGCGGGATGCGTGCCAGCCCTTCTTCCGTGGCCACGATCACCACTGGCACCGCCAGCAGCGCCAGGGTCAGCGATGCCCACAGCAGGCCGGGCGTACCCAAGGTAGGTGCCGGCAGGGCCTCTGGGAAGAACAGGCGGTCGATCGACCCGCCCAGCACGTAGACAAAAAAGCCCAGCCCGAACACACCGTAGACGATCGCCGGCACACCGGCCAGGTTGTTCACCGCGATGCGAATCAGGCGCGTCACAGGGCCCTGGCGCGCGTACTCACGCAGGTATACCGCCGCAAGTACACCGAACGGGGTAACGATCACCGCCATGATCAGGGTCATCATCACGGTGCCGAAGATAGCCGGGAAAATCCCGCCTTCGGTGTTGGCTTCACGCGGGTCGTCGCTGAGGAATTCCCAGACCTTGCCGAAGTAGGTGCCCAGCTTGGTGAAGCCGGACATGGCGTTGGGCTGGATGGCATGCACCACCTTGCTCAGGTTGATTTCAACCTCCCGGCCATTGCCATCACGCGCCACCAGGCTGTCGCGGGCGAAAGCCTGGTGCAGGCCGGTCAGGCGCTCTTCCACGGCCTTGTAGCGGCTGTTCAGCTCGGCCCGGTCTGCGTCCATGTCAGCCTGGGCTGCGGCGTCCAGCTTGCCTTCCAGCTCAAGCTTGCGGGCCTGCAGGCGCAGACGTTCCAGGCCATGGTTGATGGCGCCGATATCTTTCTTTTCCAGCGCCTGCAGCTGCCTGTTGAGCGTGTTGGCGCGCTGCAGGCGAGCCTGCAGTTCACCCCAGGCAGCGGGCCCCTGGGCGACCACGCGGCCTTCTTCCTTGACGCTGACCAGGTACCCGTAGAAGTTGCCCCACTCGCGACGCTCAAGGGCCATCAGCTCGGACGGGCGTTTTTCATCGACCAGCCATTCGCCCACCACCCAGGTGAAGTCGCTGCCGTTGAGGTCGCGGTTACCTACCTTGATCAACTCGCGGGTCATGAACTCAGGGCCCTGGTCGGGCACCGGCAGGCCGGCGCCCTTCAGGCGCGCACGCGGCACTTCTTCCTGCTGCACCACCTCGCCGATGACGGTCTGCTGCGCCTGGCCCGGCACCTTGTAGGTGGCCTGAACCAGGTCTGCCGGCCAGAAGTGGCCCAGCCCGCGTACGGCAATGACCGCCAGCAGCCCGACGGTCATGATCACCGCCATGGCCACCGCGCCACCGCTCATCCATACGCCGGGGGCGCCGCTCTTGAACCAGCCTTTGAGGGAATCCTTTTTCACGGATCGCTACCTTTCTATCAAAGCGACGAGTATTTCTTGCGCAGACGCTGGCGAATCAGCTCGGCCAAGGTGTTCATGACGAAGGTGAACATCAGCAGCACCAGGGCGGCCAGGAACAGCACCCGGTAATGGCTACCGCCGACTTCCGACTCCGGCATCTCCACGGCCACGTTGGCGGCCAGGGTGCGCATGCCCTCGAACAGGTTCATTTCCATCACCGGGGTGTTGCCGGTGGCCATCAGCACGATCATGGTTTCGCCTACCGCCCGGCCCATACCGATCATCAGCGCCGAGAAGATACCCGGGCTGGCGGTGAGGATGACCACGCGGGTCAGGGTTTGCCAGGGCGTCGCACCCAGGGCCAGCGAGCCCAGGGTGAGGCTGCGTGGCACGCTGAACACGGCGTCTTCGGCAATGGAGTAGATGTTCGGGATAACCGCAAAGCCCATGGCGATGCCCACCACCATGGCGTTGCGCTGGTCATAGGTGATGCCCAGGTCGTTGGTGATCCACAACCGCATGTCGCCGCCGAAGAACCAGCTTTCCAGGTGCGGGCTCATGGTCAGGGCGAACCAGCCGGTGAGCAGAATGACCGGGATCAGGATCGCGGCTTCCCAGCCATCGGGCACACGCAGGCGCAGCGACTCGGGCAGCCTGCTCCAGGTGAACCCTGCCAGCAGGATACCCAGCGGCATCAGCAGGAACAGGCTGAACACGCCTGGCAGGTGGCCTTCCAGGTACGGCGCCAGGAACAGGCCGGCGAAGAACCCGAGGATGACCGTGGGCATGGCTTCCATCAGCTCGATCACCGGCTTGACCTTGCGGCGCATGCCCGGGGCCATGAAGTAGGCCGTGTAGATAGCAGCAGCGATGGCCAGCGGGGCCGCCAGGATCATGGCGTAGAACGCCGCCTTCAGCGTACCGAAGGTGAGCGGAGACAGGCTGAGCTTGGGCTCGAAGTCGGTGTTCGAAGCCGTCGACTGCCAGACGTACTTGGGCTCATCGTAGTTTTCGTACCACACCTTGCCCCACAGCGCGCTGAAGGATACCTCTGGGTGCGGGTTGCGCAGGCTCAGCGGCAGCAGCTTGCCCGCTTCTTCGATGATGATGCGGTTGGCCCGGGGCGACAGGGCGAGGATACCCGCGCCAGGGGCAACGGGTTCCACCAGCAAGGTGCGGTGTGCGGTGCTGTGGAACACGCCCAGCTTGCCGTCTGCATCCAGGGCGATGAAGCCCTTGCGGCGCTCCTCGGCGTCAATCTGCACGATAGGCGCCGTGCCCATCTGGAACGTCCGAATCTGTTTGAAACGCGACTCGCCATCCGGGTCGCGGGCCATGAACCACTGGGCCAGGCCGCCCTCGGAGTTACCCACGATCAGCGAAATGCCACCGACCAGCTGGGTGGTCGCGGTCACTTCGGTGCCGGCGTTTTCAGACAGCTTGTAGCGGCCATTAAGGCTTTTGTCGCGCAGGCTGAACACGTCCGCGCTGGCGCGGCCGTTGATCACGTACAACCACTGCTGACGGGGGTCGATGAAGATGTTCTTCACCGTTTCGGTCATTTGCGGCAGGACGATACGGTTCTGCTCGGTGGTGACCTCACCGGTCATCATGTTTTCGCTACGGGTCAGCGCCAGTACCTGCAACTGGGCCCCGGTCGAGCCGGCCAGCAGCAGGGTATCACCATTGACGTTGACGCTGACGTGGTCCAGCCCACGGCCCTGCTCGTCCAGCACAAAGGGCTGTTCCCCATACGGGTAGTCGATGCCGGGGGTGATGGTCTTGTGGTTGTCCGGGTAGGTGATCTTGTAGCTGTGGTGGAACACCAGCGCCTGGCCGTTGGACAGGCCCAATACCACCACCGGGCTGCCCGGCTGGTCGGCACCAATGGATGTAACCTGGGTGCCGGTTGGCACGGGCAAGTCCACACGCTTGAGTTCATTACCCGTCTTGGTGTCGAAGAACAGCGCCTGGCCTTTGTCCGAAACGCGCATGCCAACCAGGTTCTGCTCTTCAAGTGCGATCATCAGCGGCTTGCCGGCATCCTGCTGCAGCCAGGCCGGCGCCAGGGCTTGCTTTTTGGTCAGCTCGGCGCCCTGGAACAACGGCAGCACCACGTAGGCCAGGTAGAAGAAGATCAACGTGATGGCGGCCAGCACAGCAAGCCCGCCCACCAGTACGTACCAGCGGGTCAGGCGGTCCTTCAAAGCGCGAATGCGCCGCTTGCGTTGCAGCTCCGGCGTATTGAAATCAATGCGCACAGGCTGGGAATTTTGGGTCATTGTGGAGTTGGCCAGATCATTCATGGGCACACCCTAGCGGTCCCGTATGACAAAAACATGACAATGCGATGACGCACGGAAGCCCGACGCACAGTAAGCCTGGCTTCGGGCTGGGAGTGGTGAAAGAGGCCGGTTTACCCCGGCCCCTTCATCGGTCAATTACTGCTTGGCAACATTACCGGCGTGGGACAGGCCCAGGTCAGCCAGGGTCTTGTCGACCACCTTGGCGGGCAGCGGAATGTAGCCGTCCTTCACCACCACCTGCTGACCGGCCTGCGACAGCACCAGCTTGACGAACTCGGCTTCCAGCGGCGCCAGCGGCTTGTTCGGCGCCTTGTTGACGTAGACGTACAGGAAGCGCGAGAGCGGGTAGCTGCCGTTCAGGGCGTTGGTCTCGTTGTCTTCGATGAACTCCCCGCCTTCTTTCTTGGCCAGGGCCACGGTCTTGACGCTGGCGGTCTTGTAGCCGATACCCGAGTAGCCGATGCCGTTCAGCGACGAGCTGATCGACTGCACCACCGAAGCCGAGCCAGGCTGCTCGTTCACATTAGGCTTGAAGTCGCCTTTGCACAGGGCTTCTTCCTTGAAATAGCCGTAGGTGCCGGAAACCGAGTTGCGGCCGAACAGCTGGATTGGCTTGTTGGCCAGGTCGCCGGTTACACCCACGTCGCCCCAGGTCTTGATGTCAGCCTTGGCGCCGCACAGGCGGGTGGAGGAGAAGATTGCGTCAACCTGGGCCATGGTCAGGCCTTTGATCGGGTTGTCCTTGTGCACGAACACGGCCAGGGCGTCGACAGCCACAGGGATGGCAGTTGGCTTGTAGCCGTACTTCTGCTCGAACGCCTGCAGCTCCACGTCCTTCATCTTGCGGCTCATCGGGCCGAGGTTGGCGGTGCCTTCGGTCAGCGCAGGTGGCGCGGTGGAGGAGCCAGCAGCCTGGATCTGGATGTTGACGTTCGGGTATTCCTTTTTGTAGGCCTCGGCCCACAAGGTCATCAGGTTCGCGAGGGTGTCGGAACCAACGCTGGAGAGGTTGCCCGAAACACCGGTGGTCTTGGTGTAGGTCGGGATTGCAGGGTCGACAGCAGCTACCGCGTTGGCGGTTGCAACGCCAGCGGCGGCAAAGGTGAGGGCCGCCATCAAACGCTTCAGTTTCATGCCTTGCTCCTAGCAGGAATAGGGGTGTGCAGCAGTGGAACGGGGCCCAGTATCAGCAGCTCGCATGAACAGCATATGACTCGATTGTGACAGTTGGATGAAATGCCATCATTGCAACCTGCCCCTCGATCAGCGCTTGTTGACAAGCAGATACACCCCCACTGCCAGCCCTACCCCGCACAACACCGCCACGTAATAGGCAGGCGCCATCGGGCTGACTTTCAGCAGGCCGGTCACCGCCATCGGGGTAAGCCCGCCAAAGATCGCGTAGGCCACGTTGTACGAGAACGACAGGCCGCTGAAGCGCACAGCGGCCGGGAATGCCTTGACCATTACGTACGGCACCGCGCCGATCACCCCCACGCACAGGCCGGTCAGCGCATACAGCGGGAACAGCAGCTCAGGCCGCGTGGGCAGGCTGTGGTAGAACGTCCAGGAGCTGGCCAGCAGCAGCAGGCTGCCGACCACGAACACCCGGCCCGCGCCAAACCGGTCAGCCAGGCTGCCCGCGCCGATACAGCCGACGCTGAGCAGCACGATGGCCAGGCTGTTGGCCTTGAGCGAATCGGTGGGGCTGATGTGGTAGAGGCTCTGCAGCAGCGCTGGCGTCATCAGGATGACCACCACGATGCCGGCCGACAGCAGCCAGGTGAGCAGCATCGACAGCAGGATCGGGCCGCGGTGGTCGCGCAATACGGCGCGCAGTGGCAGCTCTTCGGCCAGTGCCTTGCGCTGCTGCATCTCGGCGAATACCGGGGTTTCATGCAGCCAACGGCGCAGGTAAACCGAGAACAGGCCGAACACGCCACCGAGCAGGAACGGGATTCGCCAGGCGTAATCGGCGACTTCCTCCACGCTGTACACGCTGTTGATCAGCGTCGCCACCAGCGAACCGAGCAGAATGCCCGCCGTCAGGCCGGCGGTGAGCGTGCCGCAGGCATAGCCAGTGTTGCGGGCGGGTACGTGCTCGGACACGAATACCCAGGCGCCAGGCACCTCGCCACCAATGGCTGCACCCTGCACGACGCGCATGAGCAACAGCAGAATCGGCGCCCACAAGCCAATCTGCGCATAAGTAGGCAACAGGCCCATGATCAGCGTGGGCAAGGCCATCATGAAGATGCTCAGGGTGAACATCTTCTTGCGCCCCAGCAGGTCGCCGAAGTGGGCCATGATGATGCCGCCCAGCGGGCGCGCCAGGTAACCTGCGGCAAAGATGCCGAAGGTTTGCATCAGGCGCAGCCACTCCGGCATGTCGGCAGGGAAGAATAACTTGCCCACCACGGTGGCGAAGAACACGAAAATGATGAAGTCGTAGAACTCCAGCGCCCCGCCCAATGCAGACAGCGAAAGGGTCTTGTAGTCATTGCGGGTCAGCGGCCGTGGGGCCTGCTCGATACTACTGGGCACGGAAGTCATTGCGGGGCGTTCTCTTTATAAGGCGTGCGGGCCGCTTGGCATGCAGCTTCTTGATGTGGGGACAGGCGAAGATAGCAAATTGCCTGGCCAGGCCGAAAGCGATACAAAAACCATACAGATATTCACGAATGCACGGTCGTCGCTTGGGATGATGCTCTATATACTGGCGTTTCGTAGGAAAAGTGTGCTGCTAGCGTGGGATGTTGTGCGAAAACGCCGGTCACTATACTCAGGCGGTTTCGCAGAGTTTCCCTACGGCCGCCCCGTTATACGAAATCGGCGTAGTATGTTGTCAGCTGAATCGTCTACCCGGCCTTTGCGCCACACCAACGAAAAGCGTCACGGGTCAGAGGCCCCACCGCATGATTGAGCTCGAACAAGAAGATCCAATCCCCCAAGGCGACCTGGCCTTGCAGATCACGGCCCTGCCGCGCGAAACCAACGGCTTCGGCGACATCTTCGGCGGCTGGCTGGTCGCGCAGATGGACCTGGCCGGCACCGCCATGGCCAGCCGCGTGGCCGGTGGGCGCGTTGCCACCGTGGCCATCGACCGCATGGCGTTTCTGGTACCGGTCGCCGTCGGTGCGCAGCTGTCCTTCTATACCCAGACCCTGGAGATCGGCCGCAGCTCGATCCAGATGATGGTCGAGGTGT
Organism: Pseudomonas sp. S32; assembly: GCF_016648095.1. Taxonomy (NCBI): domain Bacteria; kingdom Pseudomonadati; phylum Pseudomonadota; class Gammaproteobacteria; order Pseudomonadales; family Pseudomonadaceae; genus Pseudomonas; species Pseudomonas sp. S32. The sequence goes on along the minus strand of NZ_JACVVF010000008.1, from coordinate 100,161 downwards.
GGAGTGACGACCCGTTGTCCAGCGAATGGCGCAAGGTCACCGAAGCCGTCTTCGTATTCGTCGCCATCGACGGCAGTGGCCGTACCCGCTCCGTCCCTCGTCGCTGAGCCCTGCCGGCGGTAAACTCGTTGCCTGTGCCCGGGTCCAAGGCCCACTGGCAATCAACGAGATGAATGCAATGGCTACCTTCCAGGTCGTAACCGAGCAACATGGCGAACTGAGCTGCTGGCGGATCAGCAGTGACCACGCCGAACTCCTGATCGCCCAGCAGGGCGCACAGATCCTCAGCTACCAGCGGCTCGGCGAACCGCCGCTGCTGTGGCTGAGCGACCAGGCCATCTTCCGACAGGGTAAGTCGGTACGCGCCGGGGTGCCGGTGTGCTGGCCATGGTTCGGCAACCTGCAGCGAAATCCCACTGCCGTTCAGGCCATGTACCAGGGTGAACAAGCCCCTGCCCACGGCCTGGCGCGCACCCGCGACTGGCAATTGCTGGGTATCGAGGAAGCGGGTGAGGGCCTGCGCATCGAGCTGCAATTGCCCGAAGCGCAGGGGCAGCTCCCCGGCTGGCCCCACAAGGTAGAGCTGAAACTGGTGGTGCAGTTGGGCAATGACCTTGGCCTCACGCTCACAAGCCGCAACACTGGCAGTACCCCGGTGACCATCAGCCAGGCCCTGCACAGCTACCTTGCCGTCAGCGATGTACGCCAGGCGCGTGTAGAAGGCGTCGAAGGGTTGGGGTATATCGAAACCCTGGCCGACTGGGAGCAGCGTCAACAGCAAGGCGCCCTGACGTTTACCGGTGAAACCGACCGCATCTACCTGGGCACCCCGAACACGCTGAGTATCGTCGACCCGCAATGGAACCGGCGCATCAACCTGACTAGCAGCGGCTCACGTTCTGCCGTTATCTGGAACCCCTGGACGGACCGAGCCAGGGAACTGCCAGACATGGCCGATGACGGCTGGCAGCGGATGCTGTGTATCGAAACAGCCAATGTGTGGGATGACGTGGTGACGTTGCAGCCGGGGGCGAGCCATTCGCTGGGCTTCAGGGTCGGTTGCGAAGTGATCTGAATATTGCAGTGGGCTGCGGGCCTCTTCGCGGGTAAACCCGCTCCCACCCTTACCGCATCAGACTTGAAATGAATGAAGCGCTTGTGGGAGCGGCGGTGCGGCGATCCGATTTACCCGCGAAGAGGCCCGCACAGGCAATCAAAGGTCCGCATCTACCACCACTCTTACTTTCCCCGCATCCAGGGCGTAGGCGGCATCGGCAAGGTCATTGCTGACCTTTTCCACCTTCAGCTTGCCGCTGACCCACAACGGTGTGTAGATATCGTCGATCTTCAACCCCTTGGGGTAGCGCACCAGCACCAGCTGGTTGGGTGGGGGCGGCGGTACATGGATGCACGCGCCAGGGTATGGCACCAGGAAAAACAGCGTGCTGTTGCCCTTGGCGTCGCTTTCCAACGGCACCGGGTAACCGCCCAGGCGTATGTCCTTGCCATTCATGGCCGCTACGGTCTTGGTGGAATACATCACCGCAGGCAGGCCTTTGCTCTGCTTCATCCCGCCCTTGGCCGTGAAGGTCCCCATGGCTTCGGGTGAGTTGTGGTCGATTTCGGGCATCGCTTCGAGCGCCTTCTGGTCCGACTTGGGCATCAGCTCCAGCCAATCGGTCTCGGGCAGCTCGGCATGGGCTAGGGCACTGGCCAGCAACAGGGGAAAGAGGAAAAACGCACGCATGCTCGGCAACTCGGAAGAATTGCCGAGCATTCTAACCAGAATTCAGCGTTTCTTGATGAATCCGTAGATCACCAGAAGAATGATGGCACCGACCAGTGCACCGAAGAAGCCAGCCGCTTGCCCGGCCTGGTAGATACCCAGCGCCTGGCCGCCATACGTGGCCAGCAGCGAGCCTGCGATACCCAGCAGGATGGTCATGATCCAGCCCATGCTGTCGTCACCCGGCTTGAGGAAGCGGGCCAGCAGGCCGACGATGAGGCCGATGAAGATGGTTCCGATGATGCCCATGGCAATCCCTCTGCAGTGAAGATGAAGCACGTCAACGCATGGGTGCGCGTTGACGTGTTGCCTCTTCAGAGGGCCTGACGCCTGCAGAAGTTCGATACCTGCGCGTGATCACTCGCCGATCAGTGCTTGCACTTCGGCGATCTTGCGCTCCAGGGTAGCCATGTCGCTGCAACGCAGGGTCGCGTGGCCGACCTTGCGCCCGACCTTGAACGCCTTGCCATAGTGATGCAGGTGGCAATCATCGATGGCGATCACTTTATCCACAGCAGGCACTTCGCCGATGAAGTTGAGCATCGCGCTCTCCCCCACCTTGGCGGTGGAGCCCAGCGGCAAGCCGGCGACGGCACGCAGGTGGTTCTCGAACTGGCTGCACTCGGCACCTTCGATGGTCCAGTGGCCGGAGTTGTGTACCCGGGGTGCGATTTCATTGGCCTTGAGGCCACCGTCCACCTCGAAGAACTCAAAGGCCATGACGCCGACGTAGTCCAGTTGCTGCAATACGCGGCCAACGTAATCCTCGGCCAACGCCTGCAACGGGTGCGCCTGGCTGGCCACCGACAAGCGCAGGATGCCGCTCTCGTGGGTGTTGTGCACCAGCGGGTAGAAACGCGTTTCGCCGTCGCGGGCGCGCACGGCGACCAGCGACACTTCACCCGTGAACGGCACGAAGCCTTCCAGCAGGCAGGGCACGCTGCCCAGTTCGGCGAACGTACCCACGACGTCTTCGGGCGTGCGCAGCACCTTCTGGCCCTTGCCGTCGTAGCCCAGCGTGCGGGTTTTCAGCACCGCCGGCAGGCCGATGCTGGCAACTGCCGCGTCAAGGTCTGCCTGCGACAGGATATCGGCGAAGGCCGGGGTGGGGATGCCCAGGTCACGGAACATGCTCTTTTCGAACAGGCGGTCACGGGCGATGCGCAGCGCCTCGGCGCTGGGGTACACCGGCACGAACTGCGAAAGAAACGCCACGGTCTCGGCCGGGACGCTCTCGAACTCGAAGGTGACCAGGTCGACCTCGTCGGCCAGCTGGCGCAGGTGCTCCTGATCGCCATAGTCTGCCCGCAGGTGCTCGCCCAGCGGCGCGGCGCAGGCATCTGGCGCCGGGTCGAGGAAGGCGAAGTTCATGCCCAGCGGGGTACCCGCCAGAGCCAGCATGCGGCCCAGCTGGCCGCCACCGATAACACCGATCTTCATGGGTTGGGCCTCAAGCCTGACGCGGGTCTGGGTTGTCCAGCACGGTGTCGGTCTGTTCCGTACGGAACTGCTTCAACGCGGCGTGGAACTGCGGGTGCCTGGCACCGAGAATGCTGGCCGACAGCAGGGCAGCGTTGACTGCACCGGCCCGGCCAATGGCCAGGGTGGCGACAGGGACGCCAGCGGGCATCTGCACGATCGACAGCAACGAATCGACACCCGACAGCATCGACGACTGCACAGGTACACCCAGCACCGGCAGGTGGGTCTTGGCGGCGCACATGCCTGGCAGGTGCGCGGCACCACCGGCACCGGCGATGATCACCTCGATGCCACGGCCATCGGCCTCTTCAGCGTACTGGAACAGCAGATCCGGGGTACGGTGGGCGGAAACCACCTTCACCTCGTAGGGAATGCCGAGTTTTTCCAGCATATCGGCGGTGTGGCTAAGGGTGGACCAATCGGACTTGGAGCCCATGATCACGCCAACCAGTGCACTCATCGTCGAGCCTCTTCGCTTGTGCGCCCGCAGGCGCGTCAAAAAACAACAAGCCACGCGGGACGACCGGCGTGGCTTGTTTGCTGATCAGGACCGGACGCATCCGGTCAGAAGGCCGCGCAGTATACCGTAAGCAGGTGCGGTTAAGGCACCCCGGCGACCAACTGTCGGCCTTATTTTTCGGGGCTTTGGCTGACTTTCAGGTCAACCGTGGCGCCCTCCAGTTTGCGCCACAGCAGGCGGACATTGGCCTTGCGCACCAGCGCGCAGCGGTACAGGCGGATTTCCAGCGGCACGTGCCACTGGCTGCCGCCACAAATCACCAGTTCGCCACGCTCCAGCTCGCCACGCATCGACAGCCGAGGCACCCAGGCGATACCCATGCCTTCGAGCGCCATGCTTTTGAGGCTGTCGGCCATGGCCGTTTCATACACGGTGGTGTAACGCAGGTTGCGCTGACGCAGCAGCAAACTCACCGAGCGCCCCAGAAACGCCCCGGCGGTATACGCCAGCAGCGGCACGCTGGCGTCACCTTCAAGGTCGAACAGCGGCTTGCCCTGAGCATCCACCGCGCACACTGGCAACATCTCGGTGGTACCCATGTGCAGCGAGGGGAAGATCTCGGCATCCATCTGCAGCGCTGCATCGGGGTCGTAAAACGCCAGCATCAGGTCACACCCCCCTTCACGCAGGGCATGCACGGCATCCCCGACGTTGGTCGCAACCAGGCGGGTGGCGATATTCAGGCCGTCATTGCGCAATTGCGCCACCCAGCGAGGGAAAAACCCTGACGCCAGGGAGTGCGCGGCAGCCACCTGCACCACCTCACCCTGCCCCCCTTCCAGATGATGCAAATGGCGCAGAATTTCGCTCAACTGGTCGACAACGGTACGTGCGGTGACCAAAAAAAGCTGCCCTGCCTCGGTCAGCTCAATGGGCGTGCGAGACCGGTTGACCAGCTGCAGGCCGAGGGCTGCCTCCAGGCTGCGTATGCGCCGGCTGAACGCCGGCTGGGTAACAAAACGGCGTTCCGCCGCCTGGGAAAAACTGCGCGTGGCAGCCAGGGCACTGAAGTCTTCCAGCCATTTGCTTTCAAGGTTCATGAAGCACATCTCCCGGCGCGCACCAAAATGGACCACGCTCGAATATCAGTCGGCGTCACATCAATCCCTATGCCGTTTGTGCATAGGTTAGCGTGCAACAGCATTGGCCGCAAAATCACCTTCAGGCCTAGGATTGGCGCCATTCCGGCATGTGCCGGGTCAAACTCGAGATGATATACATCATGTCCTCCGCTGCATCGTTCCGCGTCGAAAAAGATTTGTTGGGTACCCTTGAAGTGCCAGCCGATGCCTACTACGGCATCCAGACCCTGCGCGCTGCCAACAACTTCCACCTCTCCGGTGTTCCGCTGTCGCACTACCCCAAGCTGGTCGTGGCCCTGGCCATGGTCAAGCAAGCAGCTGCCGACGCCAACCGTGAGCTGGGTCACCTGAGCGATGCCAAGCACGCTGCCATCAGCGCAGCCTGTGCACGCCTGATCAAGGGCGACTATCACGAGCAGTTCGTGGTGGACATGATCCAGGGCGGTGCTGGTACTTCTACCAACATGAACGCCAACGAAGTCATCGCCAACATCGCGTTGGAGGCCATGGGCCACCAAAAGGGTGAGTACAAGTACCTGCACCCCAACAACGACGTGAACATGGCGCAGTCGACCAACGACGCCTACCCCACGGCCATCCGCCTGGGCCTGCTGCTGGGTCATGACGCACTGCTGGCCAGCCTCGAAAGCCTGATCCAGGCCTTCGCCGCCAAGGGCAAGGAATTCGACCACGTCCTGAAGATGGGCCGTACCCAGCTGCAGGACGCTGTACCGATGACCCTGGGCCAGGAATTCCGTGCCTTCGCCACCACCATGACCGAAGACCTGCAGCGTCTGCGCTCGCTGGCACCGGAACTGCTCACCGAAATCAACCTGGGTGGTACCGCCATCGGCACCGGCATCAACGCCGACCCTGGCTACCAGGCCCTGGCGGTGCAGCGCCTGGCGACCATCAGCGGCCAGCCGCTGGTGCCGGCCGCCGACCTGATCGAGGCCACCTCCGACATGGGTGCCTTCGTACTGTTCTCGGGCATGCTCAAGCGTACCGCGGTCAAGCTGTCGAAGATCTGCAACGACCTGCGCCTGCTGTCCAGCGGCCCACGCACCGGCATCAACGAAATCAACCTGCCGGCTCGCCAGCCAGGCAGCTCGATCATGCCGGGCAAGGTCAACCCGGTCATTCCGGAAGCCGTCAACCAAGTCGCTTTCGCCATCATGGGCAACGACCTGGCACTGACCGTCGCGGCCGAGGGTGGCCAGCTGCAGTTGAACGTGATGGAGCCGCTGATCGCCTACAAGATCTTCGACTCGATCCGCCTGCTCCAGCGCGCCATGGACATGCTGCGCGAGCACTGCATCGTCGGCATCACCGCCAACGAACAGCGCTGCCGTGAACTGGTCGAGCACTCCATTGGCCTGGTCACTGCACTGAACCCGTACATCGGTTACGAAAACGCCACCCGTATCGCCCGTGTTGCCCTGGAAACAGGCCGCGGCGTGCTGGAACTGGTGCGCGAAGAGAAGCTGCTGGACGACGCGATGCTCGACGACATCCTGCGCCCGGAAAACATGATCGCCCCCCGCCTGGTTCCGCTGAAAGCGTAACCGCGGCTGTAAACAGTCTCACCAGGTCGAGGGACTAGACACCTCTCAACCTTTACCTAGCCCGGGGCACTTGCCCTGGGTTTTTTTTTGCCTGAACCGGCACGCAACTTGCTCTGGAATGCGCTCCAGCCCGACGGGATCGCCCAGCATGCTGCACAGCCACCTGACCACCCTGAATGCGGTTTCGCTGATCCTCAACGTCTTCCAGGCAGACGGTTGCGAGGCCTCTGCGCTGCTGGCCGGCAGCGGCATCGGCCCGGCAGACCTGGGGCATGCCGATGCCCGTATCACCACCCAGCAAGAGCTGCAGGTGTGTGCCAATGCCGTGGCCAGGCGGCAGGACATCGGCCTTGAACTGGGCCGGCGCATGCATGTGTCCAGCTACGGGATGCTGGGTTACGCCCTGCTCTCCAGTGCCACTTTGGGTGACGCCTTGCGCCTGGCCCTGCAATATCCGGCACTGCTGGGAACAGTTTTCAAGTTGCGCTTGCAGGAAGACGGCCAGCGCATCTGGCTCAGCGCCAGCGATTATCACGATAGCCCGGCGCTGAGCGCGTTCAACGCAGAGTTCTGCCTGGTATCGCTGAAGGTCATCTGCGACGACCTGCTGGGCCGTACCCTGCCACTGGTCGGCACCCGCTTCGAACACCCTCGGCCCGCTTATCACGCCCTGTACACCGATGCCTTCCAGTGCCCTGTCATCTTCGCCGCAGCAGGCAATGCCTTTGGCTTCGACAAACGCTGGCTGGATACACCGCTGCCGCTGGCCGACCCCATTACCCACAAGGCCATGAGCGAGCGTTGCCGGCGCCTGAACCTGGAATTCACCGGCCGGCAGGCCTGGCTTGGGCGGATCCGCCACCTGCTGGCGCAACAACTGGCTGCAGCACCCGGCCTGGAAGGGCTGGCCCGGCAAATGAACTGCTCGTCACGCACCCTGCGCCGCCATTTGCAGGCGCTGGGTAGCAGTTATCAACAGTTGCTGGACGAGTTGCGCTTCGAGCGGGCCAAGCAGTTGCTGGCCGATGAGCAAATGCCCATCTACCGGATTGCCGAAGCCCTTGGCTTCAGTGAAACCGCCAGCTTCCGGCATGCGTTCCAGCGCTGGAGTGGTGTAGCACCCAGCCAGTTTCGCGGCTGACGTGTGCGTAGCAGGCCCTAACAGGCCACAGCACTTGGCCACATCGATCCCCTTTTGGCCATTTGGGTCGTTCTCGCGCACTGGGCAGCCCGTGACAATTGGCCCACGCCAGTCCTTACCGGAGAACAACAATGCTGACGATCTATTCCGATGACCACCGCCTGCACCATGGCCGCTGCGAGCTGATCGATGGCAAGCTGATGCCCTGTTTCGAAATGCCGTCGCGGGCCGACCATGTGCTGGAGCAGGTCAAAAAGCGCAACCTCGGCGCCATTCAGCCGCCCACCGACCATGGGCGGGCGCCTCTGCTGAGGGTTCACAGTGCCGAATACCTGGCCTTCTTCGAGGGCGCCTGGGCGCGCTGGGCCGCGCTGGGGCAGGAAGGCGACCTACTGCCGTTTACCTGGCCGGCCCGCACCCTGCGGCAGGTAAAGCCCACAGGCCTGCACGGCGAACTGGGCTACTACAGCTTCGATGCCGGCGCCCCAATTACCGCCGGCACCTGGCAGGCCGCCTATAGCGCAGCACAGGTAGCCCTGACTGCCCAGGCGGCGATTCAGCAAGGCGCGCACGCAGCCTTTGCGCTGTGCCGCCCGCCAGGGCACCACGCGGCCGGTGAGGTCATGGGCGGCTACTGCTACCTCAACAACGCCGCTATCGCCGCCCAGGCGTTTCTTGACCAGGGCCGGCGCAAGGTCGCCATCCTGGACGTGGACTACCACCATGGCAACGGCACCCAGGACATCTTCTACCACCGTAGCGACGTGTTCTTCGCATCGATCCACGGCGACCCGCAGGACGAATTCCCCTATTTTCTGGGCTACGCCGATGAAACCGGCGAGGGCGCAGGCGAAGGCTGCAACGTCAACTACCCCCTGCCTGCCGGCAGTGACTGGGCTGCCTGGAGCACCGCCCTGGAAGACGCCTGCCAGCGCATCGCCGGCTACGACGCCGAGGTGCTGGTGGTCTCGCTGGGTGTGGACACCTTCAAGGATGACCCCATTTCGCAATTCAAGCTCGACAGCCCCGACTACCTGGAGATGGGCAAGCGTATTGCCCAGCTGGGCAAGCCCACCTTGTTCGTGATGGAGGGTGGCTATGCCGTCGAGGAAATCGGCATCAACGCAGTCAATGTGCTGGAAGGCTTCCAGCGCGCCCAGCCTGGAGCCCAACCATGATCCGTCTCAAGCACCTGTTCGCCCCATTGGTCGCTGCATCGCTATTCGCCGGCGCACTGCACGCGCAGGCCGAGCAGCGCACCCTGCGGGTGTACAACTGGTTCGACTACATCACGCCTCAGACCCTGACCGGCTTCCAGCAGGACAGCGGCGTGAAACTGATCTATGACATCTTCGATACCAATGAAGCCCTTGAGGCCAAGCTGCTGACCGGTAATTCCGGCTATGACGTGGTGGTGCCCTCAAACGTGTTTCTGGCCAAGCAGATTGAGGCCGGGGTGTTTCAGCCACTGGACCGCAGCAAGTTGCCCAACTGGCAACACCTTGACCCGGCCCTGATGAAACTGATCGAGGCCAACGACCCTGGTAACCAGTTTGCAGTGCCCTACATGTACGGCACCGTACTCATCGGTTTCAACCCGGCCAAGGTCAAGGCGGCGCTGGGTGACAACGCGCCGGTAGACAGCTGGGACCTGATCTTCAAGGAAGAGAACATCGCCAAGCTCAAGCAATGTGGCGTGGCACTGCTCGACTCACCGTCGGAAATCCTGCCGTTGGCCCTGCAGTACCTGGGCCTGCCGCCCAACAGCGACAAACCTGCGGACTATGCAAAGGCTCAGGCGTTGCTGCTGAAGATCCGCCCGTACATCACCTACTTCCACTCTTCCAAGTACATGGCTGACATCGCCAATGGCGATATCTGCGTGGCGGTCGGGTACAGCGGCAGCTTCTCCCAGGCCGCCAACCGTGCACGCGAGGCCAAGAACGGCGTGGTCGTGGACATGCGCCTGCCGAAGGAAGGCGCGCCGATCTGGTTCGACATGCTGGCGATTCCGAAGAACGCGGCCAACCCCGAGGATGCCTACACGTTCATCAATTACCTGCTGCGCCCTGAGGTGATTGCGCCGATCAGCGACTTTGTCGGGTACCCCAACCCGAACAAGGATGCGACCGACAAAGTGGACCCTGCCATCCGCAACAATCCCAACCTGTACCCGACTGCAGAGGCCATGGCCAAGCTGTATACGCTCACGCCGCTCGCTCGCGACGCTGAACGTGCGCGGACACGGGCCTGGACGCGGATCAAGTCCGGCACCTGACGGCGCGGGCCTTTGGGAGCGGGAACCCGTGGCGAGTCTCAGGCTCGCCATGCTCTGCGCAGGCGCATCAGCGCATCGGCGATCTCTCCTTCCGGTACTGCAGCGAACCCCAGCACCAGCCCCGCCCGCTTATCCACAGGCACCGTGCTGTCGCCCCACCAGAAGTTGCTGAGCGGCGTCACCTCTACCCCGGCTGAATGGGCTTTGGCTACCAGAGCCTGCTCACGGGCGAAGTTATCCACATCCACCTTTACGTGTAACCCTGCCGACACGTCGGGCATCGCTGCCAACCCGGGAATATCCACAGGCCAACCGGCCTTGAGCATGTTGCGCCGGCTGAGCGCGGCCTTGCGCATACGGCGAACGTGCCGCTGGAAGTGCCCTTGGGCCATGAATTGCGCCATCACACATTGCGTACTCACTTCTGAATGGCGCACGGCCAACGCCTTGGCCTGCCCGAACGCTTGTGCCAGCGGTGGGGGTAATACCAGGTAGCCCATGCGCAACGCCGGGAAGGCGATCTTGCCAAAGGTGCCGACGTACAGCACCCGCCCCTGTGTGTCCAAGGCGGCAAGCGGAGCCAAGGGAGCACCGCTGTAGCGGTATTCCCCATCATAATCGTCTTCGATGATCCAGCCCTGGTTGCGCTCCGCCCAGGCAAGCAACTGCAGGCGTCGGGCCAGGCTCATGGTGACGCCGGTGGGGTACTGGTGCGCCGGGGTCACATAGGCCAGGCGGCACGCCGGCAATTGCTCAAGCTGATCGCAGGCGACCCCTTCCTCATCCACCGCCACGCCGTACAAACGCGCACCCGCCAACGCAAAAGCATGCCCCGCTGCGCGATAGCCCGGGTTTTCCACAGCCACGGCTTCGCCCGGCTGCAACAGCAGCTGTGCACAAAGGCTGATGGCTTGCTGCGCACCACTGGTGATCACAATTTGTTCAGCGGTGCACACAAGGCCCCTTGAACTGCGCAGGTAGGCCGCGATCAGCTCACGCAGCTCACGCTCCCCTGCAGGGTTGCCATAGCCCAGCTTTGCAGGGTCGGGGTTACGCCAGAAACCCGCCTGCAGCTTGGCCCAGACGCCGAACGGGAAAAGGTCGAAGGCAGGCAGGCCCAAACGAAATGCCTTGGGTGCGCCCTCCGGGGGTGGCACCAAGTGATGATTTTTCAGCCGCTGCAAAGGCCCATTACTGGTGCCTGAACTGGATAAATCATCAGTGTCAGACGGTGATTTTGTGGATAAACCTGTTGATAAGCACTGGGATAACCCTGTGGACAACTGTGTGGACAGTTTTGGCAGCTGGCTGACGTAGGTACCGTCCCCAACCCGGCTTTCGATATAGCCTTCTGCATACAATTGATCATAGGCACGCACCACGCTGTTACGCGACAGGGCCAGCATGGCGGCGAGTTCACGAGTGGCCGGCAAGCGTGTGCCACTGCCAAGGCGGCCATCGAGCACGCGAATCCGCAGCGCCTGGTACAACTGCCGGCTCAGCCCACGGCTACGGTCCAGGGTGATGCCCGTGGGGTCGAACGGTAACGGGGGGCGGCGAATTTCACTCATGCATTGGACCTTTGAAATTTGCAGGTAATGGCTCTTACCCGGAGCCAATCATCTGCCTAGGATGGCACCATTGCATAAGGAAACCGAGCATGTACTCCAGCAAGCCTCATCAAGAGCACGATGTTGCACAGTTGCACACAGCGATGCTGGCTACACGCCTGGCCATTCTGGTCACCCATGGCCCACATGGCTTGCTGGCTACCCACCTGCCTGTGCTGATCGAAACGGCAGAAGGTGAATTGGGTACCGTGTATGCCCACCTGGCACGGGCCAACCCCCAATGGCAGGATTTGGCCCAGGCAAGCGAGGCGCTGCTGGTGTTCCCGGGTGCCGATGCCTACGTTAGCCCCGGTTTCTATCCCAGCAAGCAGGCCAACCCCAAGGTCGTCCCTACCTGGAATTACCTGGCGGTGCATGCCTACGGCACCGCCGAAGTTATCCACAAGCCCGAGCCGCTGCTGGCGATCGTCAGCCGGCTCACCGACCTGCATGAACAAGGCGCCAGCATGCCTTGGCGCGTCAGCGACGCACCGGCTGATTACCTGGCCAGCATGCTCAAGGCCATCGTCGGCGTGCGCCTGCCCATCAGCCGCATGCAAGGTGCTCGCAAGCTCAGCCAGAACCGCCCGCCGCAGGACATTGCTGGCGTGCGTGAGGCACTGAGCGCCAGCCCCGACCCTCTCGACAACCAACTGGCGGCGCACATGCGCCACCTCTAAGGAAGGCATCGCCCATGACCAGCGTTACCCTGCGCCCTGTAACCGCCCAAGACCATGCAGCCTGGCTTGAACTGTGGCAGGCCTACCTGTGCTTCTACGAGTCCGAGGTGGCAGACCCGGTCAGCCTCAGCACCTGGCAGCGCCTGCTCGACCCCAACGAGCCCACCCACTCGGCCTTGGCCTGGGCCGATGGCAAGGCCGTCGGCATGGTCAACTGGATCTATCACCGCTCCAACTGGAGCATCGAGAACGCCTGCTACCTGCAGGACCTCTACGTCGACAGTGCCCAGCGCGGCCTGGGTATCGGCCGCCGCTTGATCGAGCATGTATACGCGGCGGCCAAGGCCGATAACTGCATCAAGGTGCACTGGCTCACCCACGAAACCAATGCCACGGCTATCAGCCTGTACCAGCAGGTCGCCGAACGCTCTGGCTTCATCCAATTTCGTAAAGGGCTGGAGGGCAACCATGACTGATGCCTTGAACTGGAAACCTGCCGCAATACCCAAGGCCGACACCCTCGAAGGCCGCTTCGTGCGCCTGGAAAAGCTCGCCCCCGCGCGCCATGGCGATGACCTTTGGCAGGTGCTGCAAGGCCCCGGGGCAGACCCCTCCCTCTGGGATTACCTGCCCTACGGCCCCTTCACCGAGCGCGGTGCCTTTGACCGCTGGCTGCAAGCCAATGCGGCCGGTACCGACCCGTTGTTCTATAGCGTCATCGACCGCCGCAACGGGCAGGCACAGGGCATCCTCAGCCTGATGTCGATCGTGCCCGATCATGGCCGCATCGAAATAGGCCACATCGCCTTCGGCGCGGCCATGCAGCGCACCCCCAAAGGCACCGAGGCGGTTTACCTGCTGGGCAAGCTGGGTTTCGCACTGGGCAACCGGCGCCTGGAGTGGAAGTGCAACAACGCCAACGCCCGCTCCAGGCGCGCGGCCGAGCGCTTCGGCTTCACCTTCGAAGGGGTGTTCCGCAAGCATCTGGTGGTGAAGGACCACAACCGCGATACGGCGTGGTACTCGATTACCGACGATGAATGGCCGGCGGTGGCTGCGGGGTTCGAGCGATGGTTGGGTGATGCCAACCAACAACCGCAAGGCCAGGTTGAAACGCTCGAAGTGTGCCGTAGAGGCTGAGGTGTGGTTTCACTGCGCAGCAGGCCATACGACCGAAAAAAAGGGGAGCATGCGCTCCCCAGAGGTAAACCATTACAGCCCCGGGCGTGTATCAGCCCTCGATTTCGATCAGGATCTCGCCGGGCGTGACGCGGTCGCCCTTGGCTACGTGGATAGCCACGACCTTGCCGGCGATGGCCGCCTGCACTTCGGTTTCCATCTTCATGGCTTCGGTGATCAATACAGCCTGGCCAGCCTTGACCGTGTCGCCCTCCTTCACCAGCACATCGACGATGTTGCCAGGCATGGTGGTGCTGACATGGCCGGGTGCGCTGGCTTGCTTGCGCTTGCTGCCGCCACCACCGACGAACTCGTTCAAAGGCTCGAATACCACCTCTTCGGGCATGCCATCAATCGACAGGTAGAAGTGGCGTTTGCCTTCGGCCTTGACGCCGACCCCGGTGATATCCACCCGGTAGGTTTCACCGTGCACGTCGATGACGAACTCAGTGGGCACACCCTCGCCACCCGGGGCAGCGACGGCGCCAGCCTCAGGAATGGGCAGCAACACTTCTGGGGTGAGCGTGCCGGCCTCGCGCTCTTCAAGGAACTTGCGCCCGATGTCCGGGAACATGGCGAAGGTCAGCACGTCCTCTTCGCTGCGGGCCAAGGCACCGATCTCGGTGCGCAGCTTGGCCATTTCCGGCTTCAACAGGTCGGCCGGGCGCACGTCGATCACGTCTTCGCTGCCGATGGCCTGGCGGCGCAGTTGCTCGTTCACCACGCCAGGTGCCTTGCCGTAACCGCCTTGCAGGTAAAGCTTCACCTCGTTGGTGATGGTTTTGTAGCGCTCGCCGGCCAGCACGTTGAAGAACGCCTGGGTGCCGACGATTTGCGAGGTTGGCGTGACCAGCGGCGGGAAGCCCAGGTCTTCACGCACACGCGGGATCTCGGCGAGCACTTCGCTCATGCGGTTGAGGGCGCCCTGCTCCTTCAACTGGTTGGCCAGGTTGGAAATCATGCCACCCGGCACCTGGTTGACCTGCACGCGGGTGTCCACGGCGGTGAATTCGCTTTCGAACTGGTGGTACTTCTTGCGCACGGCATAGAAATACAGGCCGATCTCCTGCAGCAGCTCCAGGTCGAGGCCAGTGTCGAACTCGCTGCCCTTGAGCGCGGCGACCATCGATTCAGTACCCGGGTGGCTGGTGCCCCAGGCAAAGCTGGAGATGGCCGTGTCGATATGGTCGGCGCCGTTTTCCACAGCCTTGAGCTGGCACATGGCAGCCAGGCCTGCAGTGTCGTGGGAATGAATGAACACCGGCAACGACTGTTCGGCTTTCAATGCCTTGACCAGTTCGCCCGTGGCGAACGGTGTCAGCAGGCCTGCCATGTCCTTGATTGCCACCGAGTCGCAGCCCATGGCTTCCATCTGCTTGGCTTGGTTCACGAAGGCTTCGATGGTGTGCACAGGGCTGGTGGTGTAGGCGATGGTGCCCTGGGCATGCTTGCCCGCTGCCTTGACCGCTTCGATGGCCACGCGCAGGTTACGCACGTCGTTCATGGCGTCGAAAATGCGGAATACATCGATGCCGTTTACAGCAGCCTTGGCCACGAACGCCTTGACCACGTCATCGCTGTAGTGGCGGTAGCCCAGCAGGTTCTGGCCGCGCAACAGCATCTGCAGACGCGTGTTGGGCAGGGCGGCGCGCAGCTTGCGCAGGCGCTCCCAGGGGTCTTCCTTGAGGAAGCGCACACAGGCGTCGAAGGTGGCACCACCCCAGACTTCCAGCGACCAGTAGCCAACCTTGTCGAGCTTGTCGCAGATCGGCAGCATGTCTTCGGTACGCATGCGGGTCGCCAGCAAAGACTGGTGGGCGTCGCGCAGGATCGTGTCGGTTACGTGGATTTTCTTGGACATTGTTATCTCCTTTTGGCGGCAAGCTCGTAGCGGTAAGCCGCAAGAAAAGCCGATTCGCTTCTACTTGCAGCGTGCCGCTCGCAGCTTGCCCCTGCATTCAGATGCCGGCGTGGGCGGCGATGGCGGCGGCGATGGCCAGGGCCAGCTCTTCGGGTTTGCGCTTGATCGAGTAGTTGGTCAGTTCAGGGTGGCTTTCGACAAAGCTGGTGTTGAACTGGCCGCTACGGAATTCCGGGTTGCGCAGGATTTCCTGGTAGTACGCGGCGGTGGTCTTCACGCCTTGCACGCGCATGTCGTCCAGTGCCCGCAGGCCGCGGTCCATGGCTTCTTCCCAGGTCAACGCCCACACCACCAGTTTCAGGCACATGGAATCGTAGAACGGCGGAATGGTGTAGCCCGTGTAAATGGCCGTGTCGGTACGCACGCCAGGGCCACCGGGGGCGTAATAACGCGTGATCTTGCCGAAGCTGGGCAGGAAGTTGTTTTTCGGGTCCTCGGCGTTGATCCGGAACTGCAACGCGTAGCCGCGGTGCTGGATGTCTTCCTGTTTCACCGACAAAGGCAGGCCGGAGGCGATGCGGATCTGCTCGCGAACAATATCGATGCCGGTGATTTCTTCAGTGATGGTGTGCTCTACCTGCACCCGCGTGTTCATTTCCATGAAATACACTTCGCCATCGGCCAGCAAGAACTCGACGGTACCGGCGTTCTCGTAATCCACTGCCTTGGCTGCGCGCACGGCCAGGTCGCCGATGTAGGCGCGCTGCTCAGGCGTGAGCTGTGGGCTGGGTGCGATTTCAATGAGCTTCTGGTTGCGGCGCTGAATGGAGCAGTCACGCTCGAACAGGTGCACCACGTTGCCGAAGCTGTCACCGAGGATCTGCGCCTCGATGTGCTTGGGGTTGACGATGCACTTCTCCAGAAACACTTCGGCCGAACCGAATGCCTTGGTGGCCTCGGAGATGACCCGCGGGAAGTTCTGTTCCAGCTCTTCGCGGCTGTTGCAGCGGCGGATGCCACGCCCGCCGCCACCGGAGGTCGCCTTGAGCATCACCGGGTAACCGATGCGCTCACCCTCGCTGAGGGCTTCGTGGATGTCGGCCACGTTGCCTTCGGTACCCGGGGTTACCGGTACCCCCGCCGCGATCATGGTGCGACGCGCTTCGGTCTTGTCGCCCATGCGGCGAATCACGTCGGCGGCCGGGCCGATGAACTTGATGCCACGCTCTGCACAGATTTCCGCCAGTTCGGCGTTTTCCGACAGAAAACCATAACCCGGGTGCAGCGCATCACAGCCGGTTTCCACCGCCAGGTTCACCAGCTTGCGCGGGTTCAGGTAGCCGGCCAGCGGCTCAGCACCAATGCTGTGGGCTTCGTCGGCGCGCTTCACATGCAGGGCGTGCCGGTCGGCGTCGGAAAAGATCGCTACCGAGCGGATGCCCATCTCGGCGCAGGCGCGCACGATCCGAACCGCAATTTCACCCCGGTTGGCGATCAGGATTTTTTTTATCACTGGAGTCTTCCCAAAGCCGTAGGAACAGTCGAGCCGGTTCTACCGGTCGGCGCGTGGCCAGGCGTTGCTGGCCAGTCGCACTTTCACCCTAGCGCTGTAGGTTGATAAACAAAAATCAATATTTGTTAGAGGCAGTATTAGCAAAAGCTTATAGTGAAGTAACAAGGTATTGCCCAAGAGCCTAATAAAATGCGTAAGTCCTTGATGCGTATGACATTGCGTCAATTACAGATCTTCAATGAGGTGTGCGACCTGCGGTCTTACAGCCGCGCCGCAGAAGAAATGGCGTTGACGCAACCCGCCGTAAGTCTACAGATACGCCAGCTGGAAGAGCTCATCGGGCAGCCCTTGTTCGAATACGTGGGCAAGAAGTTGTACCTGACCGAGGCCGCCGAAGCCTTGCAGCGCGCCAGCCATGACATTTTCGGGCGGCTGGAGAGCCTGGACATGCAACTGTCGGACATGCAGGGGTCATTGCAGGGGCAGTTGAAACTGGCCATCGAGTCCAGTGCCAAGTACTTCGTTCCACACTTGTTCGCCGCTTTCAAGCAGCGTCACCCGGAGGTGAACCTGACCTTGACGGTGGTCAACCGTGCCCAGGCCATCCGGCGCCTTTCCGACAACCGCGACGACCTGATCATCATGTCCATGGTGCCGCAGGACATGGGCCTTGAGTTCCTGCCTTTCCTCAATAACCCGATCATTGCCGTGGCCCCGCCCGATCACCCGCTGTGCAAGCTGGCGCAGTTGCGCCTGCAAGACCTGGAGCCTCATACGCTGCTGATCCGCGAGCAGGGGTCGGGAACCCGCAGGGCTTGCGAAGAATACTTCAAGGAAAAGCGCGTGCACTTCACCCAGACCCTGGAGGTGGCATCAGCCGACGCCCAGCGCGAGTGCGTGATCGCCGGCCTGGGCATCGCCCTGCTGACCCGGCATGCAGTCAACCTTGAACTGGCTACCGGGGCGCTCGCGGAACTGCCGGTAGAAGAACTGCCGTTGTACCGCAGCTGGTGCGTGGTGCAGTCCAAGGCCAAGCGGCAATCCCCAGTGGCGCTTGCCTTCCAGGCATTCATCCGCAGTGAACGAACGCTGATCAGCGGCCTGGTTGAGCGTTTTTCGGGGCGCTTGCCGCCGACGCCTGCCACACCGTGAGTTCTTGCAGTTCGGGGTAATCCACCAGGTCGCGCAGCAGCTGACGCTGATCGCAGTAGCTTTCGATCGCGCGGCGGTATTCCATGCGGCGCTGGTCCTTTTCCTGCTGCTTGCGAGCTTTGGCGTTGGGTTGGTAGATACCGTCGTGGTCACGAGCCATTGCCTGTCTCCCTGGTAGGATGCGGGAGTTTCAGACTGGCCCAGCGGGTTTACGGTTTTGCGCCGGAATGGTGACAGAATCGTGAATTTTTACCCCTCAGGGCAGTGCCGTCCGGCACAGCGCTGCCTGGCTGAACAGGCGCGCAGGGTGCTGCTCAGTCGTCGGTCGCCTTGATCGATTTGGGCGACAGGCGCAGGCTGCGCAAACTGCGTTTCACGCTCTTGAGGTGGTTGACCAGGCTGGGCCCTCGCGCCATGGCAACGCCCATGGCCAGCACGTCGATGACCACCAGGTGGGCGATACGTGAGGTGAGCGGGGTGTAGATTTCGGTGTCTTCGTGCACGTCGATGGCCAAATTGACCGTGGACAGCTCGGCCAGCGGGGTCTGGCTGGGGCACAGGGTGATCAGGTTGGCACCGCTCTCGCGTACCAGGTTGGCAGTGATCAACAGGTCTTTGGAGCGGCCCGACTGGGAAATGCACACTGCCACGTCACCTGGCTTGAGCGTGACGGCCGACATCGCCTGCATGTGCGGGTCGGAGTACGCCGCCGCGCTTAGCAGCAAGCGAAAGAACTTGTGCTGAGCATCCGCCGCTACCGCACCGGACGCACCAAAGCCGTAAAACTCCACACGCTGTGCCTGGGCCATGGCACTTACCGCCTGCTGCAGCGCGTGCGGGTCGAGGTGCTCGCGCACCTCCATCAGGGTATGCAGGGTGGTGTCGAAGATCTTGAGGCTGTAGTCAGCGACGGAATCGTCTTCGTGAATGGCAAACTGCCCAAAACTGGCCCCAGCGGCCAGGCTCTGCGCCAGCTTGAGCTTGAGGTCCTGAAAACCCGTACACCCAATGGCCCTGCAGAAACGTACGATGGTCGGTTCGCTGATACCGACGCTGTGCGCCAGGTCGGCCATGGAGCTGTGCATCACGGCAGCCGGGTCGAGCAGCACGTGGTCGGCCACTTTCAGTTCCGATTTGCGCAGCAGGTGGCGCGATTGGGCGATATGTTGCAACAGATTCACGGGCTGGACTCGGTTATGATCGGCTGGCCGGGTTGTAGCTTTCTTGTAGTTATACTACATGGACGCCAACCCGCCCAGTTAAACGAACGTGGAGCGTGGTGGTTTGACTATTCCTTGCGACATTCTGGTCTTCGGCGGCACTGGCGATCTGGCCCTGCACAAATTGCTCCCGGCGCTCTACCACCTGTTTCGCGAGGCTCGCCTGGACCCGGCCGTCAGGGTCATCGCCCTGGCCAGGCGACAACTGCCACGCAACGACTACCTCAAGCTCGCCGAGCGCCACTGCCGCGCGCAAATTGCCCGTAGCGAATTCGACGATGAAATCTGGCGGCGCTTTTGCGCACGCCTGGACTACTTCGCCATGGATGCCTCGCAAAGTGCAGACTTCGGCCGCCTGGCACGCTACCTGGGTGAGCCCGGGGGGCTGACACGTATCTTCTACCTGGCCACGGCGCCCTCGCTGTTCGTGCCTATCGCCACGCACCTGCGCATCGCCGGGCTGGCTGACAGTGAAGCGCGCATCGTGCTGGAAAAACCCATCGGCCATTCGCTGGCATCGGCCACAGCCATCAACGAGTCGATCGGTGCAGTGTTCGAAGAGCGCCAGGTGTTTCGCATCGACCATTACCTGGGCAAAGAAACCGTGCAGAACCTCATGGCCCTGCGCTTTGCCAACGCCCTGCTGGAGCCGGTATGGCGCAACAGCCAGGTCGACCACGTGCAGATCAGCGTGGGAGAAACCCTGGGGGTAGAAAACCGCGGCGGCTACTACGACCGCGCGGGGGCGACGCGCGACATGCTGCAGAACCACCTGTTGCAGCTGCTATGCCTGGTGGCCATGGAGCCCCCGGCGCAGTTCGAGGCAGAAGCGGTGCGTGACGAAAAGGTGAAGATTCTGCGCGCTCTGAAACCGATCACCGGGCAGGATGTGCAGGACAAGACCGTACGCGGCCAGTACGGTGCCGGGCATATCGGCGGCCAGGAAGTGATGGCCTATTACTTCGAAAAGGATGTGGATAACGATAGCGACACGGAAACCTTTGTCGCGATCGAGGCGCACATCGACAACTGGCGTTGGGCTGGCGTGCCGTTCTACCTGCGCACAGGCAAGCGCATGGCGCGGCGCTCTTCGCAGATCGTCATCCAGTTCAAGCCGGTACCCCATGAGCTGTTCAACGGTGGCCAGGTCAACCAGTTGCTGATCCAGTTGCAACCGGACGAGCGCATCAGCCTGCGCATGATGACCAAGACCCCTGGGAAGGGCATGCGGCTGGAGCCGGTAGACCTGAACCTGAACCTGGCCCAGGTGTTCAGCCAGACCCGCCGCTGGGAAGCCTACGAGCGGCTGCTGCTGGATGTGCTGGAGGGGGACTCGACGCTGTTCATGCGCCGTGACGAAGTGGAAGCCGCCTGGGCGTGGGTGGACCCGATCATCGCGGGCTGGGAAGAGCACTTCCAGGCGCCCCGCCACTATGCGGCCGGCAACAACGGGCCGGAGCAGGCCAACAGCCTGCTGGCCCGTCATGGCAGAACCTGGCACGGGTGAAGAATTGCCAAATCCAAGCTTCACCATGACTGGGGGAAAGTAGCGACGCGCTCAGGCGCTACTTTCAATCCATCCAGGAGCTACCCCATGACTAAATGCACCGACTTCGTCGCCTACAACCAGACCGCAGGGGGCAAACAAAGCTTCCGTGTAAGTGGCACAGTCACCGTACCCAGCCCAGCGTTTGAACCCGTACTCGTCGTACCTGAAATTCGCCACTACGGGGGCTGGGAAGTTTTGCACCTGCAACTGGTCGATACCGGGGAAACCAGTTTGGCCGTCATGACGGAAAAAACCGTCGAGTACGTTCGCGAGGGCGCTTGCCCATGGAGCATCGTGGAAATCATCCATTCCGACGGCTCGTTGAAGGTTGAGATCGAGGCGACCCAGGCCTGCGATTGATACGGCCAGCCAGGTGGCATACGGCTGCCGCCTGGCTTCCCACCGCTGGCCGTCGGCCGGGGTGAATATTCATACAGTAGGCGTTTGCCCCCGGGTCAGCCTCCCCCTAGAATGGCGGGATGCACACAGACGACCTCTCCCTCCTGCTGAACTCCCTCAACGATGCCCAACGCCAGGCCGTAGCCGCCTCGGTCGGGCGTCAACTGGTGCTTGCCGGCGCCGGTTCCGGTAAAACCCGCGTGCTGGTTCATCGCATTGCCTGGCTCATCCAGGTAGAGCAGGCCTCGCCGCATTCGATCCTGTCGGTGACGTTCACCAACAAGGCGGCGGCAGAAATGCGCCACCGGATCGAGCAACTGCTGGGCATCAACCCGGCGGGCATGTGGGTGGGCACGTTCCACGGGCTGGCCCATCGCTTGCTCCGGGCCCACTGGCAGGAAGCAGGCCTGGTGCAGAACTTCCAGATTCTCGACAGTGACGACCAGCAGCGGCTGGTCAAGCGGGTAATGCGCGAGCTGGGCCTGGACGAGCAGAAGTGGCCGGCACGCCAGGCACAGTGGTTCATCAACGGGCAGAAGGACGAGGGCCTGCGGCCGCAGCATATCCAGCCTGGGGGCGACCTGTTCCTGTCCACCATGCGCGACGTGTACAGCGCCTACGAGCAGGCGTGCGAGCGGGCCGGGGTCATCGATTTCTCCGAGCTACTGCTGCGCGCGCTGGACTTGTGGCGGGACCACCCCGGTTTGCTGGAGCACTACCAACGGCGCTTCCGCCATGTGCTGGTCGACGAGTTCCAGGACACCAACGCCGTGCAGTACGCCTGGCTGCGCCTGCTGGCGCGCGGCGGCGACAGCCTGATGGCGGTGGGCGACGACGACCAGTCGATCTACGGCTGGCGCGGCGCCAAGATCGAGAACATCCACCAGTACACGGCCGATTTCCCAGACGCCGAGCTGATCCGCCTGGAGCAGAACTACCGCTCCACAGGCGGCATCCTCAAGGCTGCCAACGCCTTGATCGCCAACAACAGCGGGCGCTTGGGCAAAGAGCTGTGGACCGACATGGGTGAAGGCGAACCGCTCACCTTGTACGCCGCCTACAACGAGCATGATGAAGCGCGCTACGTGGTGGAAACCATCGAAAGCCTGATCAAGCAGGGCAATACCCGCAGCGACATCGCCATTCTGTACCGCTCCAACGCCCAGTCGCGGGTACTGGAAGAAGCCCTGCTGCGCGAACGTATTCCTTACCGTATATATGGCGGCCAGCGCTTCTTCGAGCGTGCGGAAATCAAGAATGCCATGGCCTACCTGCGCCTGATCGAGGGCCGGGGCAACGATGCCGCCCTGGAGCGGGTAATCAACGTTCCACCTCGCGGAATCGGCGAGAAAACCGTCGAGGCCATCCGCGAGCATGCGCGTCACAGCCAGGCTTCAATGTGGCAGGCCATGTGCCAGCTGATTGCCGCCAAAGCGCTGAAAGGCCGCGCCGCCAGTGCACTTGGCGCGTTCATCGAGCTGATCGAAGGGTTGGCTGCCAAAGTGGCGGACATGCCGCTGCACACCATGACCCAGACCACCATCGAGCAGTCGGGCCTGATTATCTATCACCAGGAAGAAAAGGGTGAAAAAGGCCAGGCACGGGTAGAAAACCTTGAGGAACTGGTGAGCGCGGCGCGTAACTTCGAATCGACCGAAGAAGACGCAGACCTTTCGCCGCTGTCCGCCTTCCTCGGCCATGCCTCGCTCGAAGCGGGCGATGCGCAGGCTGACGAGCATGAAGACAGCGTCCAGCTGATGACCTTGCACAGCGCCAAAGGCCTGGAATTCCCTTACGTGTTCCTGGTGGGCATGGAAGAAGGCCTGTTCCCGCACAAGATGAGCCTGGAAGAACCTGGGCGCCTGGAAGAAGAACGTCGCCTGGCCTATGTGGGCATCACCCGCGCCATGCGTCAGCTGGTCATGAGCTATGCCGAGACGCGTCGGCTTTACGGTAGCGAAACCTACAACAAGGTTTCACGGTTCGTACGTGAAATTCCGGCAGGCCTGGTTCAGGAAGTGCGCTTGTCCAACAGCGTCAGCCGCCCGTTCGGCGGGGCCAAAACAGCTGCCGGCAGCAACCTGTTCGCCAATGCCAACATCCCGCAGACCTCGTTCAACCTCGGCCAGCGCGTGCAGCACGCGGTATTCGGCGAAGGCGTGATCCTGAATTTCGAAGGTTCAGGCGCCCAGGCGCGGGTTCAGGTGAATTTCGACGAAGGCAGCAAGTGGTTGATGCTGGGGTATGCCAAGCTGGAAGCGATCTGAACCCTGGGCCGTCCCTTGCGGGTGCGGCCCTGCAACATTTAGGCAAAAGCTCGAAACATTATGTCGCTGGTCATGTGCCCAGGAACCTGTGCACCATGACGCGCGTGCAATCCACAACAGGGGATATCCCACTTATGCAACGTTTTCTTAGCATCGCACTGGCGCTTTGCGTCGGCCTGACGCTGAGCCTGGACGCCAACGCCAAACGCTTTGGCGGCGGCAAGAGCTCGGGCTCCGCGCCTATCCACCAGACCCGTCAAGCTACGCCAACCACGCCCGCTGCCACGCCGACCGCGCCTGGCCGTGCACCGGCAGCTGCCAGCGGTGCTTCGCGCTGGCTGGGCCCACTGGCAGGCCTGGCCGCCGGTGGCCTGCTGGCGTCCATGTTCATGGGCGACGGCTTCGAGGGCTTCCAGATCATGGACTTCCTCATCGTCGCGCTCATTGCCTTCCTGGTGTTCCGCTTCATTGCCGCACGACGTCGCCAGCAGCAGCCACAAATGGCCGCGCCTGGCCATGCGCCGATGCAGCGTGAGGTGTACGGCCAGCCCGCCCAGCCCTCCATCTTCGGCGGCTCGGCGGCACCTGCTGCGGCAGCGCCCCCGGTGATCAACGCGCCAGCCTGGTTCAACGAGCAGAGCTTCCTGGCCGCTGCCCGCAACCACTTCCAGTCGCTGCAGCAGCACTGGGATGCCAACGAAATGGACAAGATCGGCGAGTTCGTTACCCCGCAGATGCTCGAGTTCCTCAAGCGCGAGCGTGCAGAACTGGGTGATGGCTTCCAGTCGACCTATATCGACAACCTCGAAGTGCAGCTGGACGGTGTTGATGATCGCGCCGACCGCACCGACGCTACCCTGACCTTCCGCGGCGTGTCGAAAAACTCGCGCTTCGACCAAGGTGAGGCATTCAGCGAAAGCTGGCACATGGTTCGCGCCCAAGGCGATAACCAGCCATGGCTGGTTGCCGGTATCCGCCAAAACGGCTAACCGCGCACGCTGCACCCAAAAACCCCGGGGCCATCCCCGGGGTTTTTGCTTTTGTCATAGCGGCCTACTAGGGTATAACCCGCAGCGTTGTCATCTAGGTCTGAGGAAGTGAACCGTGGAAGAAGTGATCGAACAACTCCGTGAAGCCAACGAGCCAGTGCCGGTGCCCCTCGAGCTTCCGGATGAGGAATTGTTGGTCGAGATCGAAGAACAACTGTTCATCAACATTCCGTTTGTGTTCAAAGAGTTCTTGTTGAACGTAAGTGACGTTGTATACGGCTCACTGGAGCCTGTTACGGTCACTGACCCGCAATCGCACACCTACCTGCCTGAAGTCGCTGCCAATGCATGGGACGCCGGCGTACCGCGTGAGTTGATCCCGCTGTGCCAGGATGGCGAGAACTACTACTGCGTTGAAGAGGACGGCACGGTGGTGTTGTGGGATGCCGACGAGGAGCTGGTCGGTGAAGAGAGCTGGGAGTCGGTGTGGCACTGGGCGCGGGATGTCTGGCTGGAAAGCTGAGCCAATGGCCGGGTGATTGGCCTGTAAGAGTGGGCTTGGCGGCGGGATGGGGCGGGCGCCGCTCTGGCGGCGCATCGCGAGCTTTGCTCGCTCCTACATGCGGTGTTAGTGGGTGTTCTCCCGGCTGTTCTCCAAGGTTTCCAGCAAGGCGATCTGCATGCGTGTATGGACGCGGATGAACCAGCGCCACAGCAACGCCACCACTACCGCCGCAACCACCGCGATAATCAGCAACAGCTCGTTGGTAGGCAGAATGCTCGCCGACAGTGCCGAGAGCAGCAGGAAGATCACCAGCAGCGACAACAGCGGTATCACCTCTGCGATCACACGCCGTACACGTTGGGTATGGCGCCCGGCCATTTCTGGCTTCACACCCATCTCGGCCAACAGCATCGACAGCGCCTTGAGCTTGCGATAGGCCGCAATCAGGAAGGGCAGCGACAACAACAGCGCCGCCCCCCAGATCATCGCCTTTTGCTGGCTGATATCGCCCACCCATTGCGTGAGCCAGGCACCGATACGCCCTGCAAAGTAACCGCCACTGAAGAAGATGGCGATCACCAGGGCCAGGTTTACCCCGACCTGCATGAGGATGCGCCGTATCATCGCTGCCACCATGGCACCCTCACCCTGGGGCTGGATGCTGCGCAACCACTCGCCATATAACGACAGCACCCTGGCCAGACGACCAGGCACCACCTTGCCCAGCTTGATCGACAACGGGTCAGCGGCACGAATCAGGTAGGGAGTAAGCAGTGTGGTGATGGCCGAGACGGCAACGGCTACCGGGTACAAAAAGTCACTGGTGACCTGCAGGGTCATACCCAACGCGGCGATGATGAATGAAAATTCGCCAATCTGGGAAAGGCCCATGCCAACCCGTAGCGAAGTGCGCCCATCATTACCGGCAATGAAGGCCCCCATACCGCACGACAGCATCTTGCCCAGCACCACCGCCAAGGTGATCACCACGATGGGCCAGGCGTAATCGATCAGTACCTGCGGGTCGATCATCAGGCCGATGGCGACGAAAAAGATGGCGCTGAACATGTCACGCACCGGTTCGATCAGGCGCTCGATTTTCAGCAACTGCCGCGATTCGGCCATGATCGCGCCAATCAGGAACGCCCCCAGCACCATGCTGTATTCCAGCTTCACCACCAGCAGGCAGAAGCCGAAACACAGGCCCAGCACGGTGATGAGCAGCATCTCGTTGCTTTCGAACTTGGCCACATAAGCCAGCAGGCGCGGTACCAGCAAAATGCCGATAACCAGGGCAACGATCATGAACAGCGACAACTTGCCAACGGTGGAGAACACCTCACCGGAGCTGACCGTGCCACTGACGGCAATACCCGAAAGCAGCGCAATGATGCCGATGCCCAGAATGTCCTCGACAATCAGCACGCCGAAGATCAGCTGGGCAAAACGCTCGTTTTTCATCTTCAGGTCGTTGAGCGCCTTGACGATGATGGTGGTTGAAGAAATGGCCAGGATGGCGCCCAGGAACAGCGAATCCATGGTGTTCCAGCCAAACCAGCGGCCAATTTCGAAGCCGATCCATATCATCAGCACGATTTCCAGGAAGGCTGCGATGAACGCGGTAGCGCCAACCTTGAACAACTTGCGCAAGCTGAATTCGAGCCCCAGGCAGAACATGAGGAAGATCACCCCCAGTTCGGCCAGGGTCTTGATGGTGTCCTCATCGTGGATAAGGCCGAAAGGCGGGGTATGCGGGCCGATGATGAAACCGGCAACGATGTAGCCCAGTACCACAGGCTGCTTGAGGCGATGAAAAAGGATGGTGACCACGCCCGCGACCAGCATGATGACCGCCAGGTCCTGGATGAAGCTGATGGCATGCATGGCGCGATACTCCTTTTCTCGTCATTTGGTGAATACCCAGGCAGACCGCGCCTGCGCCGAGGCAAGCCAAGCAAGCAGTACAGACTGTATTGAACACTGGAAGGCCCGTGTTTCACGGGTGTACTCAGGTTAACATTGCACCCAGGCGCAAAATGCCAGTGCAATATGATGAAACAGATCGGCCGGGAAACCGCCGCCGATGGCAGTATCGGCGTGACGCCCGCGCGCCCACCGACGTCCCGTATTGGCCTGGCAACTCAACGAGAGGGGAACTGCAATGCCTGAAGATAACGCCCCCCATTTGCCCGATTCAGCGCAACCACACCGTGAGCACACTATGGAACCTGGAAACGCCCAGCTGAGCATGACTGTCCTGATGACCCCGGACATGGCCAACTTTTCTGGCAACGTACATGGCGGCACCCTGCTCAAGTACCTCGACGAGGTGGCCTATGCATGCGCCAGCCGCTATGCCGGCTCCTATGTGGTGACCCTGTCGGTCGACCAGGTGATATTCCGCGAGCCCGTGCACGTGGGCGAGCTGGTGACCTTCCTGGCGTCGGTGAACTACACCGGCAACACGTCCATGGAAGTAGGCATCAAGGTGGTGACCGAGAACATCCGCGAGCGCTCGGTACGCCATTCCAACAGCTGCTTCTTCACAATGGTGGCCGTGGATGACAACCGCAGGCCGGTGTCGGTCCCGCCGCGCCAGCCGCAAACCAGCGAAGAAAAGCGCCGCTTCCTGCAAGGCCAGCAGCGCCGTGAGATTCGCCAGGAACTGGAAAAGCGCTACCAGAACCTGAAAACCGACGCGACCTAGAACGCCAGCGGCTGCGCCTCGAAGCGTACCCGGGGGTGAGCGATGCGATCCTGGGCACGCACCAGCTGCAGTTCGTAGCTGGCGCATGCCTGGGTTTCCAGCAGCACCTCGTGCACGGCCGCTGCGGCGAATTCGAAGGCCTGCTCCCAACTGTCGCCCAGCAGTACCCGGGCCAGAAAAAGGCCAGAGGTAAGGTCGCCAACCCCTACCGGCTGACGCGGGAACGCCAGCAAAGGCCTGCGCAGGTGCCAGCTGTGCTCGGCGGTTACCAGCAGCATTTCGAAGTGGTCTTCGCCACGCCCCGGGTAGGCCAGGTGCTTGACCAGCACTACCTTGGGCCCACGTTGCAACAGGCTGCGTGCCATGCCAACACAATCCTGCAGGGACTGCGCGCGGCGCCCGCAGAAGCTGTCCAGCTCCAACTGGTTGGGGCACAGGATATCTGCCTTGCCAACGGCTTCTTGCAGCAGGAATTGGCTGACTTCCTGCGGCACGCTGCAGCCCTTCTCCGGGTGCCCCATCACCGGGTCGCACACATACAGTGCTTTGGGGTTTACCGCCTTGATGCGCGCCACACCGGCCAGAATCGCCCTGCCCTGTTCGGCACTACCCAGGTAACCGGACAATACCGCGTCACAGTGGCCCAACTCCCCGATATTGGAAATGCCTTCCACCAACGCAGGAATTTGCGCAGGGGCGAGCACTTCGCCGGCCCACTGGCCATACTGTGTGTGGTTGGAGAACTGCACGGTATTGAGCGGCCAGACATTGACCCCGATACGCTGCATGGGAAACACCGCAGCGCTGTTGCCGGCGTGGCCGAACACCACATGGGACTGAATGGCGAGCAGGTGCGGAGTACGTTTCATGCAGGGGTTCCAAAGCGGTTTCAAGACTGCGCAGTATGAACTCGATTGCCACCTGTACGACAGGCCAGGGACGCAGTTAAGCTGGATCTACCTGTTTGGAGCATACGCAAATGTTGACCCTGGAGAACCTCTTCCTGCTGATGCTGGTGGCCACGGCAGGCGCCTGGCTGTGGCACAACCACGGCTTGCGCGAAAAAGCCCTGGAACGGGTCAAGCAGCATTGCGCCAAGCTGGACCTGGAGTTGCTGGACGATGCGGTCGCCCTCAAGCGCATCGCCTTCGTGCGCGATGCCAAGGGCCGCAAACGGCTGGCGCGCATCTATGGGTTCGAATTCACCGTGACCGGCGAGCAGCGCCACCCAGGGACCGTGACCCAGTTCGGCGCGCACAGCGTGCAAATTGAGCTGGCGCCCTACCCGTTCGAAATCAAGACGCCGCCGCGCACCGATAACGTCATCGAAATGCAGCAGTGGCGCCAGCAGCATAACCGCTGGCATAACTGATCAGCTGACCCGGCACGCAGCGAACACGGCCTGAAGCGACGCCTCAGGTTGCGGTTCATCGAAAATCAGCTCGATACGACTATCGGTGCGCCAATCGCTGGGTTGCCAGGCTGGGACACTGCCATCCAGCCCATTGAAAGACTGCCAACCAGCCGCAGTGTGGATAACCCCCTTCGCTCGCCGCCACGGCAGGCGCTCCAGCGCGGCTGCGATTGCTTGTGGATAAAACTGCTGGCTCGGGTGCCAACGCCAGCCAATGCTCCAGCCGCCTTCCCCCTGCTGCGTCATGGACAGTGGCAGTGTAGGATCCGCCCAGACGACCAGGGGCCTGCCGTGCAGATTGTCGACAATCTGGTTATCCACAGGTGACTGTTGGATAACGCCGCTACTGCGCAGTGGAAGGTTTGTCAGAGGCAGGCGTCCCTGCTCCACCCAAGCAAGCTTAACTGTTGATAATTCTTTATTTATCAACAGCTTAGTATTTTCATCCACAGTGTCTGACTTGTTGATTACCAGTAGCTCGCAAGCTGCCAGAGCACGCCTTTGTGCATCCGAAAGTAGATCATCCACCAGCAGATAGCGAGCATCGACCACCATGATCAAAGGCTGCACCGTCAACACATTCTGCCAAGGTTCGTTTTTCAGCTGATCGAGCAACTGCAACGGGTGCCCCAACCCGGAAGGCTCGATGAACAGCCTGTCGGGCTTGGCCTTACGCAGAAGACGACCCAAACCAACCTGGAAAGGCACACCACTCACGCAACACACGCAACCGCCAGCCACTTCGCCTATCGCAACGCCATCCTCGTCGCGGGCCAGCAAAGCGGCGTCCAGGCCCACCAAGCCGAATTCGTTCACCAGCACTGCCCAGCGCTCGCTCGCAGGCCGTTGTGCCAGCAAGTGGCGGATCAGGGTGGTCTTGCCGGCCCCCAGGGGGCCTGCAATCACATGGGTGGGGATATCGTGGAGCATGGCTGATCTATGGCTGGCTGGGGTAGCCCACTATGCGCCGTCACGCCAGCCAGTCAAGGCTGAGCAGCAGGCGGCGCTGTGGCCCGGCAGGTGATCGGTGCACAAGCCCCGCCCCCTCATTGCCCTGCCACTTCTCACCTTTGAGCAATGCCACCTCACCCGCATGCAACCGCTTGATGCTGTGCAGATCAACCGCAGCTGTGGATAAGTCTTCTCGTGTGTTGGTGTCACTATCCAGCCATTCACTCCCCGGCCCTGAGTAGGTACACAGCAGCCTCACAGGCACGTTATCCACATGGAAGCGTGGGCACATTGGCCCTTCAAGCACGCGAATGCGCAGCCCTACCCGGCGAGCGCCCAGCAGGCAGGTGAAGGCCTCGACCAACCATGTCACGTCAGCGACGAAGGCCCCGTAACCCTCCACGTCGGCGGCCTCCGCCAACAGGTCGCCAAGTACCGGCGCCCTGTGCTCATCCACCTCGATCACGCGCTGGTCTGCCAGTGATGGGCCAAGGCCCACCACGACTGCGGCGAAGTCCTCCAACTGCGGCGGCAGATGCCTGCGCCACACAGACATGTTCACACCGTCCTGCAGCACATCCGCCAGTATCTGAGGAGAATCGCCGAATGCCTGGCGGATATCCACAAGCTGAAGGGCCTGATTCATGCGGCGGCCTGCTCTAGCCATGGCCCAAACGGGTCATCCAGCCGCAGCCAGCCCATCGGGCCGAGTTCCATCTCCTCATCGGTGAGCAAGCAAGCATCCAGCGCTGTGGATAATTCATCGAAATCGATGTTTTGCCCTATAAACACCAGCTCTTGCCGGCAGTCGCCGGTGTCAGGCGTCCAGTGCTTGAGAATGGCAGCGGTGTTATCCACATCCTCTGGCCACTGATCCTTCGGTACGAATCGCCACCATCGCCCTGCCAAGCCATGGCGCATCATGCCGCCCGCCTGTGACCAGCTGCCGGCCTCCTGATATTTACTGGCCAGCCAGAAGAAGCCTTTCGAGCGCAATAGGCGCCCATTGGTCCAAGGGGTGTGGATAAAGTCGAAGAAGCGCTGTGGATGAAGCGGGCGCCGCGCCTGCCATGTGCTGGCGGCGATACCGTATTCCTCGGTTTCAGGCACGTGCTCGCCGCGCAGTTCCTGCAGCCAGCCCGGCGCCTGCGCTGCCTCGTCAAAATCGAACAGGCCGGTGTCGAGAATCCTGGCCAATGGGACTTGGCCCATGACCATAGGCACAATCTGCGCCCGGGCGTTGAGGCTACGCAGAATCGCGATGAGTTCTTCCCGTTCTGCCTGGCTGATCAGGTCGATCTTGCTCAGCAACAATACGTCGGCAAACTCCACCTGCTCGATGAGCAGGTCGGTAATCGAGCGCTCGTCTTCCTCGCCTAATGTTTCGCCACGGCTGGCCAGGCTATCGGCAGCTTGATAATCACCCATGAAATTCAGGCCATCGACAACGGTGACCATGGTATCCAGCCGCGCCAGGTCTGACAGGCTGCGCCCCTGCTCGTCCCGGAAGGTGAAGGTTTCTGCAACGGGTAGCGGCTCTGAAATACCCGTCGACTCGATAAGCAGGTAATCGAAGCGGCCTTCTTCAGCCAGCCGCGCAACCTCCTCCAGCAGGTCTTCGCGCAAGGTGCAGCAGATACAACCGTTGCTCATTTCCACCAGCTTTTCTTCGGCACGGTTCAAGCTGACGTTGCGCTGCACCTCGCTGGCATCAATGTTGATTTCACTCATGTCGTTGACGATGACCGCCACCCGAAGGTTGTCGCGGTTACGCAGTACATGGTTGAGCAACGTGCTTTTGCCGGCCCCCAGAAAGCCGGAGAGCACGGTGACGGGAAGGCGATCGGACATGGCAAACCTCTACAGGCAGAAGCATTCGAAACGATGCATTGCACAATGTTATAAAGTAACAATACAATTTCGCCAAGCTGTTCCTGACAAACGAGAGCTCGCCAGTGCCCCAGATGACCGTGCAACGCATCCTCATGCTGCTGATGCTCGCCTTGCCCTGCAGTGCGTTGGCGATACCTCCCAGCCCTACACTCGCCCTTTGCACACGCAGTGCCACGCTGCTGGCCTGCCAGGACCGCGCCGGCGGCTACTACAGCGTGCGAACGGAGGGCAGCACGTTTTATTTACGTGGCTACGACGTGCAGAGCAGGCGCCTATGGGCACAGACCAATAGCCGTTACGGCAGCCTGACTTTCTTCACAGGCCTGGCAAGCAATGGGGAAGCGTGGGTTGGATACAGCCGCAGGGTGGGCTGGACCACGTTGAACAGGGTATCCAGTTCAAGCGGCCAGCGTTTCAACCTGCACTGCAGCCTGATCGGCGGATGCCGCTGAAAACACTACTTTCTGGAATACCCAATGACTCAGCTGAAGCTACCCGATATCGCCGCACAGAACCTGGACCACTCCCAGCCGTTGGATTGGGTAGGCATGTGCGGCATCGCTTTGCCCATCGCCTTCGAAGGGCGTACGGCAGCTGCAAAGATCGACGCGGGAGTAAGCCTGGTGGATGGCAGCTCCAGAGGCATTCACATGTCGCGGCTTTACCTGGCGCTGGAATCTCTGGAGCAGGTGCCGTTGACGCCCGTCGCCCTACGACGTTTGCTGGCCGACTTCCTCACGAGCCATGAGGGGCTTTCATCCGCGAGTTACATCCGCCTACGCTTCGAGCATTTGCTGAAAAGATCTGCACTGGTTAGCCCGCTGGCTGGCTGGAAGAGCTACGAAGTAGAGGTGAATGCGCGTATCGAAAACGAAATGTTCCACGTGGAACTATCCGTGTCAGTCCCCTACTCGTCCACCTGCCCATGCTCGGCGGCGTTGGCCAGACAACTCATCCAGCAGCAGTTCCAAGCCACATTCACGGCTGAGCACGTGGACCGGGAAGCGGTACTGAGGTGGCTGGGCACGGCAGAGGGCATCGTTGCAACCCCCCATAGCCAAAGAAGCCTGGCCAAGATTCAAGTCAGGCTGCGGAGTAACCAGGCGACGTTACCCATCACCGAGCTGATCGATCAGGTGGAGACCAGCCTGGGTACTGCCGTGCAAACAGCGGTAAAGCGTGCTGATGAGCAAGCGTTCGCATTGGCCAATGGCCAAAACCTGATGTTCTGCGAAGACGCCGCACGGAGGCTGCATGAAACATTGAAGCAGGCGCCGTGGAGCAGCGCGTTCAAGGTACGCGTGGAGCATGCAGAAAGCCTGCATGCCCACGACGCTGTGGCGACAAGCCAGTGGGGCTGGGAGGTCAGGTGCGAGGCTTGACCGCGCCGCAATCGTTGCCCAGCCATACAGCGCGGGTATTCATGCTGCCCTGCTGCTGCACCCCTGAGGCATTAAAGGTACCGTTCACCTGCGTGGTGAATTCCCTGTCACTGAGGAAGGTGGCCTGACCGCTGCCTTGGGCTTTGGGGCAGCTGAACTGAAATTTCCAGACGTTGCCCGAGCGGTCGGTGATTTTCTGCGTGCAGCCGGACTTGGGGTCCTGCAAGGGGATGTCGTTGGTTGCCACTTGCTGCGGGGTCAGGCAAGAGCGCACCCCTTTACCGCCCACGGTAACGCCCTGTTTGGCCAACACACCTTCCATCATTGCCCGTTGCTCGGGTGGCAGGTTTTTCAACTGGCTGAGCATGAATTCCATATCGGGTAGCGGTTTACCGTCCACCTGCATGTTGCTGGTGGTCAACTCCCACAAACCCGGTTGCAGCATCTGGGCCTGCGCACCGGCACTGCTCAAACCAAGGGCCAACGCCAACAGCGGCAGACGAATCTTCATGGACAAACGCTCCTGAAAAAGCCGGACGACCCGGACAATATCCCGCTTAGACGCTAAAAATAAGCGGTTGTTGCAGGCGAACCCGGAACGTGTTCTGTTACCTAAGGTGTATTCAATAAGCAGGATGCATATGGATTACCACAGCCCCTACTTCTTCGGTTACCTCTTGGGTGTTGTTCACCTGTTGGGGATCGTTGCCGCGCTGCACGCGCTGTTTACCGTGCGCACTGCCCAAGGTGCGATCGCCTGGGCGATGCCGCTGTTTTTCATCCCGTACTTCACGTTGATCCCTTACCTGATATTCGGTGCCCGCTCGTTCTACGCCTACATCAAGGCCAGGCGCCAGGCCAATCAGGAGATGCATGTGGCAATGGCCAGCCTGAACTGGCGACCGTGGGTTGAAGAAGCGCTAGCTGCCCGCGCCTCGGCCAGCTATGCCGCGCTAAGGGCGATGCCCAAGCTCAGCCGCATGCCATGCCTGGCCAATAACCAGGTGGAGTTGCTGATTGATGGCAAGCAAACCTTCGATGCGATCTTCGAAGCCATCGAGAAGGCCAAGGAAGTCGTACTGGTACAGTTCTTCATCATCCACAACGACGCCTTGGGTAAAGCGTTGCAAGCGCTGTTGCTGCGCAAGGCTGCCGATGGCGTGAAGGTGTTCGTGCTGTACGACCGGGTAGGCAGCCACGCTTTGCCGGCGAGTTACAGCCAGCGGTTGCGCGAAGGTGGTGTACAGATCCATGCCTTTGCCACACGTCGAGGCTGGTTCAACCGCTTGCAGGTCAACTTCCGCAACCATCGCAAGATCGTCGTGGTGGACGGCGTGGTGGGCTTCATCGGCGGGCACAACGTCGGTGACGAATACCTGGGGGCCGACCCCAAGCTGTCACCCTGGCGGGATACGCACGTACGCATCAGCGGGCCCGTGCTGGCCTGCCTGCAGGAATCGTTTGCCGAAGACTGGTACTGGGCCACCCGCCAGCTACCGCCGTTGATTCTGCTGGATACCTACCCCGATAACGGCGTGCTCTGCCAGGCCCTTGCCAGCGGCCCGGCCGACTCGCAGGAGACCTGCGCGCTGTTCTTCCTGGAAGCGATCCACTCCGCCACCCGGCGGGTCTGGATCACCAGCCCCTACTTCGTACCCGACGAGGCGGTGTTCGCCGCGCTGCGCCTGGCGGTGTTGCGGGGTGTGGACGTGCGGGTACTGATCCCGTCCCGCCCGGACCACCGTGTGGTCTACGCGGCCTCCAGCCTGTTCGCGTTCGAAGCAGTGCGCGCGGGTGTGCGCATGTTCCGTTATCAGCCGGGGTTTCTGCATCAGAAAGTAGTGCTGGTGGATGACGAGATCAGCGCGATAGGCAGCGCCAACCTGGACAACCGTTCGTTCCGCCTTAATTTTGAAATTACCTTGCTGACCGTGGACCGTGACTTCGCCGACAAGGTCGAGCAGATGCTCAATGACGACTTTGCACAAGCACGGGAGATCACCGCCGAAGACAGCCGGACCACTCACCGGGTGCAGCAGTTGGGCATGCGCATTGCGCGCCTGATTTCACCCGTTCTGTAAGCGCCATACACAACCAGGGCGACCCTGCCATTTCGGTCGGGGTCGCCCGGTTTGGACTGTAGTCAGCGATACAGGTGTTCGCGGGTCCAGGGCAGGTCGTGGTGCCCATCTGCGTAGGGCTTCACTGCCAGTATCTGGTGCAGGTTGATCCAGTCCTTTTCGAAGGCATAGGCACAACCTGCCAGGTACAGCCGCCAGATACGCAGGGTTTTTTCCGGGACCAACGCAGCGGCATTGTGCAGCTGGTTTTCCAGGTTCTCGCTCCAGTGGTGCAAGGTCTTGGCGTAGTGCATGCGCAAGCTCTCGACATCCACCACCTCAAGCCCCGCTTCGCACACGCTGGCCGTAATCATCGACAAGTGCGGCAGCTCCCCATGGGGGAATACGTAGCGGTCGATGAACTCACCCGCCCCCCGTCCTACAGGCCGACCATCCACATGCTTGGCCGTGATGCCATGGTTCATTACCAGGCCGCCTTCACGTACCGCATTGAATAGCGTCTGGGAATACAACGGCAAGTTGGCGTGCCCCACGTGCTCGAACATGCCCACACTCACGACCTTGTCGAAGCGACCGTCCTGAGGTAAATCCCGGTAATCCAGAATCTGCAGGTCGACCTGGTCGCCCAGGCCCTCGTCCTCCACGCGCTGCCGCCCAAGTTTGAGCTGCTCTTTGCTCAAGGTTATGCCGAATACCTTCGCGCCGTACTCCCGCGCCGCGAAGCGGGCCAGGCCACCCCAGCCGCAGCCGACATCCAGCAGATATTCACCTGCACCCAGGCGCAGCTTGCGGCAGATATGGTCGAACTTGTCCTGCTGGGCCTGCTGCAACGTGTTGTCCGGCTCACGGAAATAGGCACAGGAATACACCATGTCCGGGTCCAGCCACAGCGCGTAGAACGCGTTGGAAACATCGTAGTGGTAGGAGATCGCCTCGGCGTCGGTATCCTTGTCGTGGGCCAGCCGCTGGGGAATACGCTCATCCTCACCACCCAGCAAGGCTTCACTGAGCTCGTCACACACCCGGATGGCTTCGGCAATGTCGCCCTCCAGTTCGAGCTTGCCTTCGACGAAGGCAGTACCCAGCTCATTCATGCTTGGATGCGTCAGCTGAGTAATCAGCTGTGGCTCCTTGACCAGGATAGTCACCTGAGGGCTGGGCCCAAGGTCAAAGTAGTTGCCGTCCCACAGCTTGAGGCGCAATGGCAGATGCAGATGCTGCAATGCCGGTGGAAGTTGAGCAAACATGAAGCACCCTCCCGTCCCCTGTGCAGGGGAAGACCCATGTCATTTCGAAAGCCACCGGCATAGCGTAGTTCATTGGCAGGAAGTTTCTGTTAAACGAAGGGCGTAGGTGAGCACTGGCGCCTAAAGCTTCATGTTGAGCGACACGAATGCAGAGCGGCCCGGTGCAGGGGAGAACATGGCCTGGTCATCACCGCCCCAGAAGAAATTGTCGTACCAGACATACTCGTACTGGCGGTCAAACAGGTTTTTCACCTGCAGGTCGACGCTGGTGGCAGGCGTTATGCGATAGCTGACGCTGGCATCTGCAACCACGAAGCCACCGTATTTGCCCTGCTCGTTCAGCTCATCGATGTAGTAGCTGCCCTGGGCCCGCCCTTGCACGCCGAACTTCCAGTCATCGTTATAGCGGTAGTCCACGCCCACATTGCTGATGTAACGGGGGGTAGAGAACACTTCATTGCCAGACAGCGACTGGCCGGACGCAGAGTAGGCCTTCACCACCTTTGCCTCCTGAATGGCGTGAGAAGCCCAGACCGTCCACTGTTCATCCAGTTGCGCGGTGATCTGCATGTCTACCCCCCGCCGGCGCGTTTCACCCAACCCTACGGTAGTGCCCGTACTCGGCATGTTGGCCACTTCGTCGGTGGCATCCTGTTGCCAAAGTGCAACCCGGGCCTGGGCGCCTTCGAATGGGCGGAACTTGATACCGACTTCCTTGCCGGTGTTGATCGAAGGGTCGTAAGAAGCCTGGCCTGGCGTCATATAAGCGGGCGGGGTAGAGCCCGTCAGAATCTGGAAGGTGCGCCCCCAGTTGGCGTACAGGTCGATATCGGGGGTAAGGCTGTAGATCACGCTGAGCTTGGGTTGGCGGATCCAGCCGTAGTCCTGCAAGGGCGCTTTTGCGCCCCCGAGCAGCTCGGTGTTGCCAGAGAACTTGTCCACGCGCATGGCCGGGATGATCTTCAGTGACTCGGTTGGCTGGATCACAGCCTGCACATAGCCGCCGATATTGCGCAGGGTATAGCTGTCGTCATTCTGCACCCGGGCCGGCTTTACATCGAAATCGGTAGGGATACCGAAGCTGTAGCGCAGGCGCCTGTAAGTGTTGTCCTGCTCTTCGTAATTGATGCCGCCATCGAGGGTGAGCAGGTCGTTGATGCGCCAGGTGAGGTTGTTGAGCACCCCGGTTTGCTGCTCGTCCCACTGCCGGCGCTGGCGCGGCGCATTGCCTGGCCGATAGTCTGTAAAGGTGATGGTGCGATCGTCGTTGTAGCTGTTGAAGTACAGCTTGCTGCTCAGGTTGAGGTCGTCGTTGATCTGCCAGTCGGCGTGCAGGCTGAGGTGCTTCATGTCCCGGTCATCGCCATCGTTGGCATTTTTTTCGGGCGACTGGGTACGGCTGGCGTGCATCTGTTCGCGGGTCAGAAAACCCGGCTCTTCAGCCTGGTGATGGTACAGCCGTGCAATCAGCCCAATGCGGAAGTTCTGTTCATCATTGCTGACGAACCACTTACCGCCCAGTGCGTACTTGTTGGACTGGCTGTGGTCGCGGTAACCGTCACTGTCCTGCTTGGCGAGTATGTAGTTCTGGGCAACGTTGCCTTCTTCGTGCCCGACCGCCAGCTGTATTTCGCGGGTGTCGAAGCTGCCGTAGGTAACCCGGCTATCAACGTAGTTGCCACCCTGGCGGGTGGCGAAGTTGATGTTGCCGGCAATGTTGTGCAGGCCGTAACGCGGGTCGTTGGTACCGCGCACCACTTCGATGTAGTCGATATCCAGCGGGAAGATCATGTCGATGAAGCGCTGGTTGCCGCTGTTCACGTTGCTGGGAATGCCGTCGATGAGGGTCTTGATGCCGTTGATGTAGCCCTCGCCATTGAATGCACGGAACGTGACCTTGCCAGACTCGGCGCCCTGCCCCGTTTCCGTGAGCTGAATACCAGGCATCTGGCCCAGCAACTGCCAGCTGTTCATGACGTTCTTTTCCTGCACCTGGTCGCCACCCAGCACATCCACCGAGGTGAGTACATGTTCGGTGCTCAGCGCCACCCCCGCATTTTGGGTGATGTTCACCTCGCCAAGGGTGATGGTCGAGTTGCCGATCTGGTCGGCGAACAGTTCAGGGGAGAACATCACCGTGAACATGGCGAGGGAGGCCGGGGTGAATCGCATGGGAGCTCCTGGGCTGCAAAGATGAAAGTGCGGGCGGCGCAGGTCTGGGCCTGCTTTAGCGGCAAACGTTATATCATAACTAATAATGACTGTAATGAGCCTGATATTGGCCGAGCACATGCGCCCCGTAAGGGGCTCCCAGAATGCTCTCTTCATCAGTTCAAAGCAGCTAACGTCAGCCGATATCCGCCATGGCCGTGTCCACCGCCTCAATCAACATGTCTGCATGGTCTTTGGTATAGGTCAGCAGCGGTCTGATCTTGAGCACGTTTTCCAGTGGCCCTGAGGCACTGATCAGCACACCCTTTTCCCGCATGCTGTTAACCACCTTCCGAGCCTGCTCGGCTGCCGGCTGCCGGGTAACGCGGTCGGTCACCAACTCGACACCCAGGAACATCCCCGCGCCGCGCACGTCGCCCATGCACGCATGCCGCTGCGCAAGCCGGGACAACCCCTCAAGCAGGTAGCCGCCAATAGCGTGCGACTGCTGCTGCAGGTTCTGCTCCTGAATAACATCCAGCACCGCCTTACCCGCCGCGCACGACACCGGGTTGCCCCCAAAGGTGTTGAAATAGCGCATGTGCCTGCCAAAGCAATCGACCACCTCACTGCGCCCCACCAGGCCAGCAATGGGTTGCCCGTTGCCCATGGGCTTGCCCAGCGTGACCATATCCGGCTGCACGCCATGGCGCATGAAGCCCCACATGTCCAACCCGGTGCGAGCGAAGCCTGGCTGAACTTCGTCGGCGATATACAGCAAGCCTTCGGCCTGGGCCGCTGCAATGCCCGCGGCCATGAAGCCCGCGGGCCCAACCAGTACACCGTCACTGGAGAAAATGCCATCCATCACGATGGCGGCAGGGCGTATGCCGTGTGCTTGCATGTCCTGGATGGCTGCCTTTATGTCGGCTTCAAACAACGCGGAAACGTTGTCAGCACCCAGCCGGTAGGCATCCGGCGCCCTGACGGTGCGCACATGGCTGGGCAACATCATACCGCGACCCAGCGAGGGCGACAGCTCGGCCACATCGCCGGTAACACCGTGATAGGCAAACTGGGTGATGATGATGCCGGTACCGCCGGTATAGTGCCTGGCCATGCGCAGTGCCAGGTCGTTCGCTTCACTGC
Source organism: Pseudomonas sp. S32 (assembly GCF_016648095.1). Taxonomy (NCBI): domain Bacteria; kingdom Pseudomonadati; phylum Pseudomonadota; class Gammaproteobacteria; order Pseudomonadales; family Pseudomonadaceae; genus Pseudomonas; species Pseudomonas sp. S32. The sequence goes on along the minus strand of NZ_JACVVF010000008.1, from coordinate 60,408 downwards.
CGGTACAGGTGAACATTACCCGGTCCAAGTCACTCGGGAAGGTCCCCAGCAGCTGCTCGGCGTAGTCGAGAATGCCCTCCTGCAAATAGCGTGTATGGGTGTTGAGCTGCTGGGCCTGGCGATGCATTGCCTCCACCACGCGCGGGTGGCAGTGCCCAATTGATGCAACGTTGTTGTAGGCATCCAGGTAGCGACGGCCCTGTTCATCGAACAGCCACACGCCCTCGCCTCGCACCGTGTGCAGCGGCCGTTCGTAGAACAACCTGTAGGCAGGGCCCAGCAAGCGTTCACGACGTTCTACAAGGCGCCGCTCCTGCTCCGTGAGCCGCGCCGCATCGTCTGGGGTGAAGCCATTGACAATGCTCATGCCCTGCCCTCCCGGCTGCAGGCCGCCAGTATTCGGTTTTCGATCTCCGCCCGCGGCAGGGCCGCGATCGATGCAAGGTTCGCCCAAGCACGCTGGGAGTTACGGTGGATATAGGCGCGGTTTTCCGGGTGCAGCTGCGCACGCCATGAATTTATGCACAGGGCCGATGCCAGCCGGGTGCGCAGCAGCTCAGGCAGCAGTTGCAGCTCTTCGCGGGCAAGCGGGTTGTGCTGATGATACGCGGCAATGACATCCAGCGCCGGCGCCAGGGCGTCGCCATCGTGGCCAAGATGGTACGAAGCCGCCACAGCCACTTCATTGATCAGGGGCGCGTGGACCATGTCTCCGAAGTCGAGGATGTTGCGCAATATATCCGGGTTGTCAGCATCCACGATGATGTTGTGGGGGTTCATGTCGTTGTGGATAACTTGCCTGCGCAGCCCAGCCATCGTCGGCACCACCCGTGCTTCGAACTGATCCAGGCTCTGCTCCACCAGCGCGCGACCTTGCCCCGGTTCGAGATGGGCAAGCAGGGGCCGCAGGTGCGCCGCGTGTTGCATGTCCCAGAGCAACGTGTGGCGGGCAGCCGGGTGATCGAAACCTTCCAGCGCAACATCCAGGCGGGCGAGAGACGCCCCCAACGACCGACGAAACGTTTGGGTAGTGCGGCCTACCCGGTGCAGTTGCATACCGTCGACGAATGACAGAAGCCGGGCCAGCATGCGTTGACCGTTGGCTTCGACGCGCACGAAGTGCTCCCCGGCCAGTGAGGTGTGTACGCGCTGCACAGGCAAGGCAGGGTCACGCAAGGCGATGCAGCGCATTGCCTGATTATGAAAATCGACAACGTCAGGGTTTTCCAGCGGATGGGAAAGCTTCAGCAAGCGGGATGCCCCGTCAGGCAGTAGCACCCGAAAATTCAGGTCTCTTTCACCGCCAAGTTTTTCGAGCGTGCCGCTTAAGCCGAAGTGCCGATGCAGCACCTCGCCCGCCTGGGCATCACTGACGTGCGCCGGGGCGACTTCCAGCAAGCTGTCATCGATTGCGAAATTTTCGAGCGGCATAACCCTACCCCTTATCTGGCGCGAAACCGGCGCCCGCCCCGCAGGCGCCATCATGCATTACTTGTTGACCCAGGCGTTGAAGCGCTCTTCCAGGTCTTCGCCATGGTCGATCCAGAACTCGGCATCCGTAGCCCGGGCGTTCTTGAGGTTGTCTGGCGCGGTTGGCAATTTGTCGCCGACTTTTCTGTCTACCAGCTCTACCGCATGCCTGTTGCTTGGCCCGTAGGGAATGGCTTCGACGAAATGCTTCTGTTGCACAGGTTCACTTGCAAAGGCAATGAACGTTTCTGCCAGGGCTTTTTTCGGGCTGCCTTTCACAATTGCCCAGTGGTCCAGGTCGTACAGGCTGCCGTTCCACTGCATGGCAAATGACTGGCCCTCGTCCTGGGCCGACGTCACCCGGCCGTTGTAGGCCGAGGTCATTACCACATCACCGGATACCAACCATTGCAGAGGCTGTGCACCGGAATCCCACCACTGGATATTGGGCTTAATCTGGTCCAGCTTCTTGAACGCGCGCTGCACACCGGCTTCCGTTCCCAGCACCTGGTACAGGTCCTTCAGGGGGACCCCATCGGCAATCAGGGCAAATTCCAAGGTGAACTTGGCACCCCGGCGCAGGCCGCGCTTGCCCGGGTACTTCTTCACATCCCAGAAGTCGGCCCAGCCCTGGGGCGCCGAGGCGACTTTTTTGGGGTCGAATGTGAGGACAGTCGACCAGATGAAAATACCCACCCCACAATCGCTTACCGCAGCGGGGATGAAGTCTTCTTTCTTGCCTATCCGCCCCCAATCCAAAGGCTCGAACAGGCCTTCACTGCACCCGCGAATCAGCTCGGGCGACTCCACTTCCACCACATCCCAGCTGGTTTTGCCGGTATCGGCCATGACTTTGATCTTGGCCATTTCGCCGTTGTAGTCATCTGCCGTAATGGGGGTGGCGTACTGTGCGGTGAAGGGTTGGTAGAAGGCCTTTTCCTGGGCCTGGCGGTTATTCCCGCCAAAGGACACCACGGTTAGCCTCTCAGCGGCGCTGAGGGGGCCTGCGAGTGTTCCAAGTATCAGTACCGCTGCGATTTTCTTGTTCATGCGTCTCTCCAGGTGAGCTACGAGGTCGTGGGCAGCTTCAAGGGATGGCAGTTTTTTTGTAGTGGCAGCAAACAGATCAGGCAGTGCGCCTCCCAGTGGAGGGCGAGTCATTTAACCACAATCAAAATATGATGCATCATATTTTTACGCTATGCTCTTCCCACTCATCACCGAAAGGACGCCACCATGACCGAACCCCGCACCTTGTTACTCACCGGCGCCAGCCGCGGCATCGGCCACGCGACGGTTAAGCACTTCAACGCGGCTGGCTGGCGAGTCTTCACCGCCTCTCGCCAGGACCTTGGCGAAGGCTGCCCATGGGCTGAAGGCCTCGCAAACCACATTCACCTCGACCTGGGCAACATCGAGGACGTCCAGGCCAGGCTGCCGGAGATCCGCGAAAAACTGGGTGGCCGCCTGGACGCGTTGGTGAACAACGCCGGCATTTCACCCAAGGGCGAGCACGGCGAGCGCCTGGGTGTGCTGGAGTCCGACTACACCACCTGGCTGAACGTGTTCAACGTCAACCTGTTCTCCACCGCCCTGCTCGCCCGCGGGCTGTTCGAGGAACTGAAGGCTGCAAAGGGTTCGGTCATCAACGTCACCTCCATCGCAGGCTCCCGGGTACACCCCTTTGCAGGCGTTGCCTATGCCTGTTCCAAGGCGGCGCTGTCTGCACTCACCCGTGAAATGGCCCATGATTTCGGCCAGCACGGCGTAAGGGTCAACGCCATAGCACCCGGTGAAATCGACACGTCGATCCTGTCTGCAGGCACCGAGCTGATCGTTGAGCGTTCGATCCCGATGAAGCGCATGGGTAAACCGGAGGAAGTCGCAGCGCTGGTGCATTTCCTGTGTACCCACGGGGCGTCTTACGTGAACGGTGCAGAAATACATGTGAATGGTGGGCAACATGTTTGAGTTATTCGATAATCTGCCGTGGAAGGTTCCCCTCCGCCGCCGGTCCTGTGCCGTACACGAGTAAGCAATGAACTACCCCATCGAGAACCTGAAACACTCCTACTTGGGCAGCGGCATCTATGGCCTGTTACGCGAGGCGTTGATTACCGGTCGCTTCCAGCCCAACGACAGGCTGCGTATTCGCGACCTGGCCGAGCAACTGGGCACCAGCGTTACGCCGGTACGGGATGCGATTCTGCAACTGGCCAAGGAGCAGGCGCTGGTTCTCAAAACGCCCAGGGACATCCGCGTCCCGATGCTGACCTCCAAGCAGTTTCTGGAAATCCGCCGTATCCGCCTTTCCCTCGAAGGCCTGGCGGCCGAAACAGCAGCCGCGCACGTGACAACGCCACAGCTCGAACGGCTCGAAAGCTGTATCGAGGACAACCTGGCTGCGATCCAGGCCAACCACCTGGCGGCCGCACTTACCCACAACCATGAATTCCACTATGCGCTCACCGAAATAGCCGACATGCCGATGCTGTCCAGCCTGCTGGATGGCCTGTGGATGCGCACAGGGCCGTTGATTGCGCGGGCGTATGGCAGCTTCAATGAACGCATGGCCATCGACCATCACTGGGAAGTGCTGGCGGCGCTAAAGAACAAGGACGGGGCTGCCGCCCGGGAGGCGATCTGTGCGGATATTCTGGATGGGAGCCAGAAGATGCTGGAGTATGTGCAGCTTGAGCATGATTGATGGAAAGGTTTGCATGATGGCACAACCACGAAAACAGCCTTTCAACCCATCGCCTGACGCAACGTGCCTTAGCTTCAGAAAATCTGGCACCTGAGCCGTCTTACTAGTACCCCTTCAGTCCACACCTTGTAGGCAGGGGCAAACGAGCACTTCCCCCCATACTCGGAATCGCGCCCGAAGCCATGTCTCGACGCCTCTTCACTCTGCTGGTGCTTTACCTGTTCGCTACCGCCTCGCTCGGCCACGCCGACCCCGTCACACTGGACGGTACCGAACAATGGCAGATGCAAAGCGCCACTGGCCGTACGTATCGCATCATGATCAGCCTGCCCGAAGGCAATGTGCCCTACACCGGGGGCTACCCGGTGATCTACCTGCTCGACGGCAATGCCTACTTTCCCACCTTTCATGCTGCCAAACGGGCGCAAGCAAACTTACGCGGCGCTATCCTGGTTGCCATCGGCTATCCGAGCGATACGCCGCTGGACTTTACGCGCAGAGCCTTCGACCTGACGCCCCCCGCGCCGCCAGAACGCAATAACCCGCCCCAGGGTGGGCAGGACCTTTTTCTTGATTTCATCGAGCAACGGCTCATGCCCAAGGTGGCCGAACGCTTCAAGGTCGACCCCGACCAACGCAGCCTGGTCGGGCACTCGTTCGGCGGCATGCTCGGTATCTACGCGCTTTTCACCCGGCCCACGCTGTTCCAGCACGTGGTCGCGGTGAGCCCAAGCCTCTGGTGGCGCGACCAGCACTTGCTGGCGCCCGAGCGGGCCTTCACCCAACGTGCATTGGCAGGGCAACTCCTGCTGACCCAAACCAGCCTGAGCATCGTCATGGGCGAGCGTGACTCCGTGCAGATGATCGACCACGCTCAAGCCTTGTCCTACCGATTGCAGGCGTTATCCGCCACAGGGCTGCGCACAGGTTTTCGGGTCGAAGCCGGTGAAGACCATACCTCGGTGCCGTTTCGCATTCCTAACCAGGTACTTGGCGAGTTGATGAGCAACCGCCGTTATTAAGGGATTCGCCAACTATCGGAAGGGGGCGGCTGGGCCCTGCCACATAAGCGTAAATGATTCTCTTTTGTGCTATTTTCCTGCGTCTGCTCCCCGCGTAACAAGGCCGCTTTCATGTCCGGTTCAGATCTCAAAGCGTTGTACCTCGCCCATCGCGGCGAAATCCAGGACTACCTGGACCGCCGCTTGCGCTGTAAGGAAACCGCCGCCGATCTGACCCAGGACACCTTCATCCGCTTGTCCGAGCAGATGACCCGTACCCCCATCGGCAACTTCCGGGCCTACCTGTTTTCCGCTGCACGCAACCTGTTCATCGATCACACGCGGCGCCAGTCACACCGCAACGCCAAGCCGTTGGACGAGCAGGCTGCGGCGATCTCCGAGCCTGCCACCCCAACCCTTGAGCAGGCTGCAATTGCCCACCAGCAACTGGCCGCGCTGAGCGCGGTAATTGCCAACATGCCAGCCCCATGCCGCGAAGTGTTTCTGCTGGTACGCGTAGAGGGCTTGACCTACGCCGAAATCAGCCAGCGCCTGGGCATTCCTGCGCAAACCGCCTACAGCCGCATGGTGCGTGCGCTGGACCTGCTGAAAAGCGGAATGACCGAATGAGCATCTCGCCCTCCCAAGCTGCAGGCGCGCATCGCCGCGTTGCATTACACTCTGCCGCCCGTGCCTACCGCAGCCCATTGCCATCCCTATGAGCGCCGAACCACCCCAGGCTCCACCGCTGCATGCCGATGACATCAGTCACGAGGCAAGCCGTTGGTTCGCTCTGATACACGGCGGCGAGCCCACCGACACCGAGCGCGAGCGCCTGGGCGCCTGGCTTGATGCCGACCCCCGGCACCGCATCGCCTACGTTCAGCTCGAACAGCTATGGGCAGCGACCGCGCAACTCCAGCCACCCGTGCCACCGGTGCCCAAGCCAGCTGCGACGCTGTCACGGCGACGCTTTGTAGGCATGGGCATCGCCGCCAGCGCGGTGGCCGTCACAGCGCCGACTTCGGTATGGTGGTTTACCGGCGGGGGCTCGTTGTTTGCCGACGTTCGCAGCGGCATTGGCGAGCGCCGTAACCTCGCGCTGCCCGATGGTTCGACAGTGGAGTTGGCTGGCAACACCGCGTTGAACCTGGATTTCTCCGCCGGCAAGCGCTCGGTAGAGCTGTTACAGGGCGAAGCCTATTTTGCCGTGCAACCCAGCGCCAGCGGTGAGTTCAAGGTCAACACACCCTACGGCCAGGTGTTGGCCGCTGACGGCGAGTTCTGTTTGTCCTGCGACCCCTCGTCAGCGCTTCTGGCGGTCAGCCGAAAAACGGCCAGTGTAGTCACCGCCAACCAGCGCACGGACATTGGTGAAGGGTTGTCGCTGCGTTTCACTGATGACAACACAGGGCCCATCCAGCACGCTGAGCTGGAACAGATGCTCGCCTGGCGTAGCGGGCGCCTGGTGTTCTTCGATAAACCGTTGGCCAGTGTGGTCGAGCAATTGCAGCGCTGGCGCCATGGCCGCATCTTCATCATGGATGAGCAACTGGGAACGCGGCGGGTGAGCCTGATTCTCAACCTCGACAAACCCGAGCAGATGCTTGACGCCATGACCACTGCGCTGGCAATACGCACCCAGCGTTATACCGACCTGGTCACGCTGATCTACCCGGCCTGATCGCACCTTCGCAAAAATAACTCACCGAGCCTCCAGAAATAGCGCGCGGTCATGCGTCTTCGCCTGAGTGATTGGTATTCGCATTCTGCGCCCTACTCGAGGAACACCCGCAATGGCCCTGCACCACTCCCCCTTTTTCCGACCCGATGGCCGCTGGCAGCGCAGCGCTTTGAGCACGGCACTGGCATGCAGCCTGCTTGTGGGTACGGCGCATGCGCAGGGTACCAAGACACCGGCGGCCGCTACGGCGATGCAAAAGCTGGCAGTAGACATTCCGGCCCAACCGCTGCGCCAGGCACTGCTGGAATTCAGCCAGCAGTCGGGCCAGAACATCATGCTCGATGGCAACCTCGACGCTACGCTGCGCAGCCCACGCGTGGTGGGCCGGTATTCAGTCGAAGAAGCCCTGAGCCAGTTGCTGCAAGGCAGCGGCTACAACTTCTCACGCACCGACGCGGTGACCTTGTACCTGGTGCCGACTCAGGCCTCGAGCGCAGGCAACCAAGTCATGCTGGCCCCTACACAAATACAGCAACAGCTAGCCGGCAGCATCAGCCCGTCGCGTAGCTACCGGGGCGAAGCCGCTTCCAGCACCACCCGCCTGGGCCTGACCGATAAACAAACGCCGCAAGCCATCACGGTGGTGACCCGCGAGCAGATCGACGACTTCAAGCTCAACAGCGTCAAGGATGCGCTGCGTAACGCGCCCTCGGTCACCGTCGAGCAGTTCGAGACTGACCGTACAGCGTTCACCTCGCGCGGCTTCAAGATTGAGAACTTCGAGTTCGACGGCATGAGCCTGCCGTTCTCCGGCGGTGTGCTGGTCGGCGATCAGGACATGACCGAATTCGAACAGGTGGATGTGCTACACGGCGCCAATGGCCTGATGAGCGGCACGGGGGACCCGTCGGCTACGGTCAACTTGGTGCGCAAACGCCCTACTGACACTTTTCAGGCCCGTGTCGACTCAAGCATCGGTTCCTGGGACAACCGTCGATTGGCCCTGGACCTCTCCGGCCCGCTAACCGAAAGCGGCAATGTACGCGGGCGCTTCGTCACATCCCATGACAAAGGCAACTCCTACCTCGACCAATACGGCCACGAGGTCAACGTCGCCGCCGGCCTGCTGGCCATCGACCTGACCGACGCCGACACCCTGACGGTGGGTTTCACCCAGCAGAACAGCTATTCCAACGGCAGCACCTGGGGCGCCCTGCCAATCGCGGACTACGCGGGCAATCGCATCCATTACGGCAGCCGCAGCTCCAGCGTTGGGCAACCCTGGACCTACTGGGACGTACACACGCAGCGCGCATTCGCCGAGCTAACCCATGCCTTCGATAACGGTTGGAACAGCACGCTGACCTTGACCGGGATGAAGCAGGACTCCGATACCAAGATGCTCTATGCCATCCCGTTCACGCCGGACAGTGTGCTTGCCTATGTCAATCGCACCACGAGCACCGAGCATCAGGTGACCGGCGAAGCGAAGCTGTCCGGGCCTTTCGCGTTTCTAGGGCGTGAGCACGAGTTGACCGTCGGCGCCAACTATGGCCGCACCCATCATAATGAGCGCGGCCACTACTTCAGCCAGGCCGGCTACATAACCGCCAGCCTCGCCGATGCCCTGGCCGGAAACGTGGTGCAGCCAGCATTCGACTACACCGACGACGTCAACACCCAGCTGTTCACCGACCGGCAAAAGAGCCTGTTCGCCGGCGCACGCTTCAGCGTGGCCGATGACCTGCACTGGATAGCCGGCGCACGCATGCTTAGCGCAGATGGCGACGGCGCAGGCTACGGCTCGCCCCACGACACCCGCGTGCATGGCAAGGTCACGCCCTATACCGGCCTGGTCTACGACCTGACGCCACAATGGAGCCTGTACACCAGCTGGACCAAAATCTTCAAACCGCAGTACGTGCGCAGCACTAGCGGCGGTGTGGTCGAGCCACTCGATGGCAAAAGCCTGGAAATCGGGCTGAAAGGGTTGCTATTGGATGATCGCCTGACGTTGACGGCGGCGGCTTTCAAGACCGAGCAGGACAACGTGGCGGAGCTGACCGGCGAGATCGTGGGTGGTCAGTACCTGTACCGTGGCACCAACTTCAAGAGCCGCGGGGTGGAGTTGGGCGTTTCGGGTGAAGTGCTGACGGGTCTGGATTTGTCAGGCGGCTACACCTATGTGGATATCGAGAACGACGAAGGCGAACATGCCCGCAAATACATTCCTACCCATTCACTGCGCGGGAGCCTGACCTATCGCCTGCCGGCGCTGCCGAAGGCCAAAGTGGGCACGCGAGTTCAGTGGCAGAGTGGAACCGAGCTGGATACCAACAGCAGGGTTAACCAAGCGGCGTATGCGCTGGTGGACCTGATGGCGAGTTACGAGGTGGATGAGCATTGGAGTCTGGGTTTGAACTTGAATAACGTGACAGACCGGAAGTACCTGTTGTCGTTGTATCAGTCGGCAGGCTCTACGAACTATGGCGCGCCGCGGAATTTGATGGCGACCGTGAGCTGGAAATACTGAAGTATCCGCGAAGGTAAAGCCGTTGCCGCACGCGAAGTGGCGGCAACGGCTCTACTGAACGATGGAGCACCCGGATCAAGACTCCCGCGCTTCATCGAAGAGGCTGCTCAGCGCTGCCTAGCAGACCCCGGCAGCGCAGATGATGGTCGCTTAGCCGAGCACGTGGAAAAACGCGTCTTCGAAGCGGCGCATCTGCGCCTCATCACCTACGCTGACGCGGATCCACGTCGGCCAGCTCGGCCACACCCGTCCGACCAGCACGTTCTGCTCCTTGAGGGCCGCCACAATTGCCTCGGCGGGTCGGCGTATATCTACCATGAAACAGTTGGCCTGCGACGCCGTGCAGCACCAGCCGGCACCAGTCAGCCGCGCCACGGTGGCGTCACGAAGTTGCTGGTTACCCTGCTTGCGCCGTGCCACCAGGGTCGCGTCCTCAAGGCTGGCCAGCGCGCCACGCAAACTTGGCTCAGCGGCCACGTTGTAGCCGTCGAACTTCTCCAGCGCCTCCAGCAGAGGCGCCTGGCCGATGGCCAGACCGACTCGGGCACCGGCCATGCCGTACAGCTTGGAGAACGTGCGCAGCACCAGCAGGTTGGCGTGGGCTTTGACCAACGGGATGCAACTGGGCACATCGCTGAAATGGATGTACGCCTCATCGACCACTATCACACTGTCGGCCGGCGCCCTGCGCAACAGGCGCTCGATGTCTGCGGCAGGCGTAACGCTGCCGGTGGGGTTGTTGGGGTTGCACAGGTAGATCAGCCCAGGGTTCGGGTCGGCAGCCAGCATGGCGTCGACATCGTGCGCCTGCTGCGTATTCAGCGGCACGCTGTGCACGGTCGCGCCACGCGCTTCGGCGGTCTGTGTCGGGGCTTCGTAGGAGGGTTCAGGCACCACCAGGCTGCGTGGGCCAATGAAAGCATGCACCGCATTTTGCAACGCCAGCTTCGAACCGCAGAACACCTGCACCTGATCCTCGTCCACGCCCTGCTGGCGCGCGAACACTTCGATCAGCTGATATTGCAGGGGATACGGGTAGCGGCCACAGCCGGCGACCCCCTGATGCATCGCCGCCTGGACCGCCGCGCTGGGGCCGAACGGGCTTTCGTTGTAGTTCAGGCGCACCGGCGCCGCGGCGCCAGCAGCGGCTGCCGGCGCCGCCCAGCTCACTTGCCCGAGCAGCGGCAGCGCCGCGCCCAGGCCGACCAGACGACGGCGAGATAGACCTTCCATGACTCTGCGTCTCCTGAAATAGCTTCACTGGAGGACGCATTCGTGGCACCGGTGTTTAGGGTGGCATGGTGCCATGCCTTTGCCGGTCAAGCCTGGATGCACCAATGCAAAGCGAGACCGCCCCACAGCATCGCCGGCCAAGACATCCACCATTGCGTCATGCAGGTCTAAGACAAGCAACCGATTCATCGTTTTGGATTTGGAGAGGCATGAATGAGCGTCGACACAGGGTTGCGGTGAGCGCAACAGCTGAGAGGAGGTGCGTTACGAAGAAGGGAGCCAGTTAAGGCTCCCTCCGTCAGCGACAGTTTTAATTCTCAGAATCCACGTTTTATCCCAACAACCCCCCCATCACTCCACCGTCACCGACTTCGCCAAATTCCGCGGCTGATCCACATCAGTCCCCTTGAGCACAGCCACGTAATACGACAGCAACTGCAGCGGTATGGTGTACAGGATCGGCGCCAGGGCATCGGCGATGTGCGGTACCTGAACCACATGGGTACCTTCACCATTGCTCAGCCCGGCCTGCTCGTCGGCAAACACCACCAGCTCACCACCGCGGGCACGTACTTCCTGCAGGTTGGACTTGAGCTTTTCCAGCAGTTCGTTGTTCGGCGCAACGGTAACCACCGGCATGTCGTTGTCCACCAGCGCCAGCGGGCCGTGTTTCAGCTCGCCGGCCGGGTAGGCTTCGGCGTGGATGTACGAGATTTCCTTCAGCTTCAGTGCCCCCTCCATGGCAACGGGGTACTGGGCACCACGGCCCAGGAACAGGGTGTGGTGTTTGTCGGCGAACAGCTCGGCGATTTTTTCGACGGTAGCGTCCATGGCCAGGGCTTCACCCAGGCGGGCCGGCAGGCGACGTAGTTCTTCAACCAGCTCGGCCTCAACGCCGGCCGCCAGAGTGCCGCGCACCTGGCCCAGGGCCAGGGTCAGCAGCATCAGCGACACCAGCTGGGTGGTGAAGGCCTTGGTGGAGGCCACGCCGATTTCCGGGCCGGCCAGGGTCAGCAGGGTCAGGTCCGACTCACGCACCAGCGAGCTGATGCCGACGTTACAGATGGCCAGGCTGCCGAGGAAGCCCAGCTCTTTGGCGTTGCGCAGGGCCGCGAGGGTGTCGGCGGTTTCACCAGACTGGGAGATGGACACGAACAGCGTGTCGGGCTGCACCACCACCTTGCGGTAGCGGAACTCGCTGGCGACCTCTACCTGGCAAGGGATCCCCGCCAGGCTTTCCAGCCAGTAACGGGCAACCATACCTGCGTGGTAGCTGGTGCCGCAGGCCACGATCTGCACGTTGCGCACCTTGGCGAACAGCTCGGCCGCCTGTGGCCCGAAGGCCTGGACCAGCACGTGGTCAGTGCCCAGGCGGCCTTCGAGGGTGCGCTGTACCACGCGCGGTTGCTCGTGGATTTCCTTGAGCATGAAGTGGCGATACTGGCCTTTGTCAGCGGCTTCTGCCCCTTCGTGGTACTGCACGGTTTCGCGCTGAACCTCACGGCCACCCTGGTCCCAGATGCGCACCTGGTCACGGCGGATTTCGGCGATGTCCCCTTCTTCAAGGTACATGAAGCGGTCAGTGACCTGGCGCAGCGCCAGTTGGTCGGACGCCAGGAAGTTCTCACCCAGGCCCAAGCCGATGACCAGCGGGCTGCCGCTGCGCGCGGCCACCAGGCGGTCGGGTTGGTGGGTGCTGATCAGCGCCAGGCCATAGGCGCCATGCAGGCGCTTGACCGCTGCCTTGAGGGCGTCGGCCAGGTCCGGGAGGCTTTTGAGGGTGTGGTGGATAAGGTGGACGATGACTTCGGTGTCGGTCTGCGATGCGAACACATAGCCCAGCCCCTTGAGCTCTTCGCGCAGCGCTTCGTGGTTCTCGATGATGCCGTTGTGCACCACAGCCACTTCATGGCCAGAGAAATGGGGGTGTGCATTGCCTTCGGTAGGTGCGCCGTGGGTAGCCCAACGGGTATGGGCAATGCCCAGGCGCCCGGCAACCGGCTCGGCCGCCACAGCGGCTTCCAGCTCGCTGACCTTGCCAATACGGCGGCGACGCTGCAGCTCGCCGTCCTGTGTCAGCACGGCCAGGCCTGCACTGTCGTACCCTCGGTATTCCAGCCGCTTCAGGCCCTCGATCAGGATGGCGGTGATGTTGCGCTCGGCGACTGCACCCACGATTCCACACATGTCTATTTACTCCTGGCTGATCGCGGCGCAGATCAGGTTGACGCCGCGGGCTTGAATTTGTTGGCGTGCCTCACTGGGCAGGCGTTCGTCTGTGATCAGGGTGTGCACCCTGCTCCAGGGCAGTTCGAGGTTGGGGATCTTGCGCCCGACCTTGTCGGACTCGACCATCACGATCACTTCACGGGCGACTTCGGCCATCACCCGGCTCAAACCCAGCAGTTCATTGAACGTGGTGGTGCCACGGCTCAGGTCGATGCCGTCGGCACCGATGAACAACTGGTCGAAGTCGTAGGACCGCAACACCTGCTCGGCCACCTGGCCCTGGAACGATTCCGAGTGGGGGTCCCAGGTGCCACCGGTCATCAACAACACCGGCTCGTGCTCGATTTCGCTGATGGCGCGGGCCACGTTGAGCGAGTTGGTCATCACCACCAGCCCAGGCTGGCGCCCCAGTTCAGGGATCATGGCCGCGGTGGTGCTGCCACTGTCGATGATGATGCGAGCATGCTCGCGAATAAGGCCTACCGCCGCACGGGCAATTGCCCGCTTGTAGGCAGACACCGGCTGGGCCGGTTCCACCAGCAGCTCCTGCGGTACCGGTACGGCACCACCATAGCGACGCAGCAACAGCCCGTTGCTCTCCAGCGCGGCCAAGTCTTTGCGGATGGTCACTTCGGAGGTATCGAAACGCTTGGCGAGAGCATCGACCGTCACCTCGCCGTGCTCGCTGAGCAGAGCCAGGATGTTGTGCCGACGCTGAGGTGTGTTTCGTTTCGACATTGGGCTGTTAAGTTTCGTTTCGAAAGATAATGGTTGCAATCAAAACCTAAGCCAGCGCGATCGTCAAGGTGTGGATAAAATTTCCTGACCAAAAGTAATGCAGCACCCCAGAAATAAAAAAGCCGACTTATTCACATAAATCGGCTTTGGCGTAGAAGGCTGTGGATAACTCAGCTCTTCTTGATTTTCTCCGGCCGCTTCCAGCCGCTGATATTACGCTGTCGGGCACGTGCCACGGCCAATTCACCCGCCTCGACGGCCTGATTGATGGTGGAACCTGCCGCAGTGGTTGCGCCGGCTTTGATTTCCACCGGTGCCACCAGCGAATTGTTGGAGCCGATGAACACGTCCTCGCCCATCACGGTCTTGAACTTGTTGGCACCGTCGTAGTTGCAGGTGATGGTGCCGGCGCCGATGTTGGTACGCGCGCCAACCTCGGCATCGCCCAGGTAGGTCAGGTGGCCCGCCTTGGCGCCTTCACCCAGGTGGGCGTTCTTCAGCTCGACGAAGTTACCCACATGGGCCTTGGCCTCCAGCACACTGCCTGGGCGCAGACGGGCGAACGGGCCAGCATCACTGCCCTCGCCCATCACCGCGCCGTCCAGGTGGCTGTTGGCCTTGATGATCACGCCCTTGCGCAAGGTGCTGTCCTTGATCACGCAGTTCGGGCCAATCTGCACGTCATCCTCGATGACCACCTTGCCTTCAAGAACGACGTTGATGTCGATCAGCACATCCCGGCCCACGGTCACATCGCCGCGCACATCAAAGCGCGCCGGATCACGCAGGGTGACCCCTTGGGCCATGAGCCGACGGCCTTCTCGCAACTGGTAGTGACGCTCAAGCTCTGCCAGCTGGCGGCGGTCGTTGGCGCCCTGCACTTCCATGGGGTCGTGAGGCTGCTCGGTGGCCACCTCGAGGCCATCGGCCACGGCCATGGCGATCACGTCAGTGAGGTAGTACTCGCCTTGGGCGTTGTTGTTGGACAACCGGCCCATCCAGTCAGCCAAACGTGCGGCAGGCAGGGCCAGGATGCCGGTGTTGCCCTCGTTGATGGCCTTCTGCGCGTCGCTGGCATCCTTGTGCTCCACGATGGCCGTAACCTTGCCGTCAGTGTTGCGCACGATCCGGCCATAGCCGGTCGGGTCCTGCAGCGTGACGGTCAGCAGCCCCAGGCGCTGCTCACTGGCCTTGGCCAGCAGCCGTTGCAGGGTCTGCACTTCGATCAGTGGCACATCACCGTAAAGCACCAGCACCGTATCGGCAGTAAGGGCCGGCAGCGCCTGTGCCAGTGCATGGCCAGTGCCCAGTTGCTTGTCCTGCATGACGAAGTTCAGGTCGTCACTCGCCAGCCGTTGCTGCACCAACTCGGCGCCGTGGCCAACCACCACATGAATGCCTTGTGGCTGCAACTGCCGGGCGCTGTGGATAACATGGCCGAGCATGGAGTTGCCGGCTACCGGGTGCAACACCTTGGGCAGCGCCGAGCGCATGCGGGTGCCTTGGCCGGCGGCGAGAATAACGATATCGAGTGACATTGACTGGCTACCAATCCTGGGCGGTCAGTGAAATGACCGGAGGGGAATTCGGAAAAAGAAAAAGGGTAGCCGAGGCTACCCTTTTACTCAATCGCAACAGCAGTGATCAGCGTGGGCCGATTACTTGCCTCTGCGCATTTGCTGGACGGTACGCAGCTGCGCTGCGGCCTCGGCCAGACGTGCGGCGGCGGCACCGTAGTCGAAGTCCGCGCCTTTCAGATTCAGGGCGTTCTCGGCAGCCTTGAGGGCTTCCTGAGCCTGCGCTTCATCCAGGTCTGCAGCACGTTGCACGGTATCGGCAAGCACCTTGACCATGTTCGGCTGAACCTCGAGGAAACCACCAGAGATGTAGAACACCTCTTGGGCGCCACCCTGCCTGGTCAGCGTGATCGGACCTGGCTTCAGATTGGTGATCAGCGGCGCGTGGCCTGGAGCGATACCAAGATCACCCAGGTTACCGTGCGCAACCACCATCTCGACCAGACCGGAGAAGATCTCTCCTTCCGCGCTGACGATATCGCAATGGACTGTCATAGCCATCTGCTTGCCTCAACCTGATAGCGCCCCTTGCGGGGCGCAGGAATTACAGTTTCTTGGCTTTCTCGATCGCTTCGTCGATGCTGCCGACCATGTAGAACGCTTGTTCTGGCAGGTGGTCGTAGTCACCTTTGAGGATGCCGCTGAAGCCAGCGATGGTGTCTTTCAGGGAAACGTACTTGCCTGGCGAACCGGTGAAGACTTCGGCTACGAAGAACGGCTGCGACAGGAAGCGCTGGATCTTACGAGCGCGGGCTACCAGTTGCTTGTCGGTCTCGGACAGCTCGTCCATACCCAGGATCGCGATGATGTCCTTCAGCTCTTTGTAGCGCTGCAGAACATACTGAACGCCACGCGCGGTGTCGTAGTGCTCGTTGCCGATCACGTTCGGGTCCAGCTGGCGCGAAGTCGAGTCCAGTGGGTCGACCGCTGGGTAGATACCCAGGGAGGCGATGTCACGGGACAGAACGACGGTGGCGTCCAAGTGGGCGAAGGTGGTCGCCGGCGATGGGTCGGTCAAGTCGTCCGCAGGTACGTATACGGCCTGAACGGAGGTAATCGAACCTTCCTTGGTGGAGGTGATGCGCTCTTGCAGAACGCCCATCTCTTCAGCCAGGGTCGGCTGGTAACCTACTGCCGAAGGCATACGGCCCAGCAGTGCGGATACTTCGGTACCGGCCAGGGTGTAACGGTAGATGTTGTCGACGAACAGCAGAACGTCGTTACCCTCGTCACGGAACTTCTCAGCCATGGTCAGGCCGGTCAGCGCTACGCGCAGACGGTTTCCTGGTGGCTCGTTCATCTGACCGTAGACCAAGGCTACTTTGTCGAGAACGTTGGAGTCCTTCATCTCGTGGTAGAAGTCGTTACCCTCACGAGTACGCTCACCCACACCCGCGAACACGGAATAACCGCTGTGTTCCATGGCGATGTTACGGATCAGTTCCATCATGTTTACGGTCTTGCCGACACCGGCACCACCGAACAGACCAACCTTACCACCCTTGGCGAACGGGCAAACCAGGTCGATAACCTTGATGCCGGTTTCCAGCAGGTCGTTGCCGCCCGCCTGGTCAGCGAACGAAGGCGCTGGCTGGTGGATACCGCGACGCTCTTCTTCACCGATCGGGCCGGCTTCGTCGATTGGGTTACCCAGGACGTCCATGATACGGCCCAGGGTGGCCTTGCCGACTGGAACCGAAATGGCCGCGCCGGTATCGACAACGCCCAGACCGCGCTTCAGACCTTCGGTCGAGCCCATCGCAATGGTACGAACCACGCCGTCGCCCAGCTGCTGCTGAACTTCCAGGGTGGTTTCCGCGCCTTGTACTTTCAGCGCGTTGTAAACACTCGGCACGACGTCACGTGGGAATTCCACGTCGATGACGGCGCCGATGATTTGAACGATACGTCCGCTACTCATAGCTGGATCCTCTGAATATGTGAACCGTTAAACCGCGGCAGCGCCGCCGACGATTTCCGAGATCTCCTGGGTGATCGCAGCCTGACGCGCCTTGTTGTAGATCAACTGAAGCTCTTTGATCAAATCACCGGCGTTGTCTGTGGCGTTTTTCATGGCGATCATCCGGGCCGCTTGTTCAGCAGCGTTGTTCTCGACCACCGCCTGGTACACCTGCGACTCCACATAACGCACCATCAAGCCGTCCAGCAGCTCTTTTGCGTCGGGTTCGTACAGGTAATCCCAGTGGTGCTTGAGATCCTGATCCGGGGTTGCCACCAACGGTACCAATTGCTCGACCGTTGGCTTCTGGGTCATGGTGTTGATGAACTTGTTCGAAACCACCGAAAGGCGATCGATACGGCCGTCCAGGTAGGCGTCCAGCATCACTTTGACGGAGCCGATCAGGTCATTGATCGATGGCTCTTCGCCCAGGTGGCTGATCGCGGCTACAACGTTGCCGCCAAAGATGCGGAAGAAAGTCGCACCCTTGCTGCCGATCACGCACAGGTCGATTTCCACGCCCTGTTCGCGGTTTACGTTCATGTCCTTGACCAAGGCCTTGAACAGGTTGGTATTCAAGCCACCGCACAAACCACGGTCACTGCTCACCACGATATAACCAACGCGCTTTACAGGGCGCTCGATCATGAACGGGTGGCGGTATTCCGGGTTGGCGTTGGCCAGATGACCGATCACCTGGCGGATACGCTCCGCGTAAGGACGGCTAGCAGCCATGCGCATTTGTGCCTTGCGCATTTTGCTGACCGCCACTTTCTCCATGGCGCTGGTAATTTTTTGCGTGCTTTTGATGCTCGCAATCTTACTGCGAATCTCTTTTGCGCCTGCCATGTATCACCTATCAGGTTAGCAAGCGGGGGCCTGAGCCCCCGCTGCGGCTTACCAGGTCTGGGTGGCCTTGAACTTCTCGATACCGGCTTTCAGGCCTGCGTCGATTTCGTCGTTGAAGTCACCCTTCACGTTGATCTTCGCCATCAGTTCAGCGTGATCACGGTGGAAGAAGGCGATCAGTGCTTGCTCGAAGCTGCCGACCTTGGAGACTTCTACGTCAGTCAGGAAACCACGCTCAGCGGCGTACAGCGACAGCGCCATGTCCGCGATGGACATCGGTGCGTACTGCTTCTGCTTCATCAGCTCGGTTACGCGCTGACCATGCTCCAGCTGCTTGCGGGTCGCTTCGTCCAGATCGGAAGCGAACTGGGCGAATGCAGCCAGCTCACGGTACTGAGCCAGAGCGGTACGGATACCACCGGACAGTTTCTTGATGATCTTGGTCTGAGCGGCACCACCTACGCGGGATACCGAAACACCGGCGTTCACTGCAGGGCGGATGCCCGAGTTGAACATGGCCGATTCCAGGAAGATCTGACCGTCGGTGATGGAAATCACGTTGGTCGGAACGAACGCGGAAACGTCGCCAGCCTGGGTTTCGATGATCGGCAGCGCGGTCAGGGAACCGGTTTTGCCAGTCACTGCGCCATTGGTGAACTTCTCTACGTACTCTTCCGAAACGCGCGATGCACGCTCCAGCAGACGGGAGTGGAGATAGAACACGTCGCCTGGGTACGCTTCACGTCCTGGTGGACGGCGCAGCAGCAGGGAGATCTGACGGTAAGCAACGGCTTGCTTGGACAGGTCATCGTAAACGATCAGTGCGTCTTCGCCGCGGTCACGGAAGAATTCGCCCATGGTGCAACCGGCGTAAGGCGCCAGGAATTGCAGTGCGGCGGATTCCGAGGCGCTGGCAACCACCACGATGGTGTTTTTCAGTGCGTCGTTTTCTTCCAGCTTGCGAACGATGTTGGCAACGGTCGAACGCTTCTGGCCGACAGCCACATAAACACAGAAAATACCGGAGTCTTTCTGGTTGATGATGGCGTCGATGGCCATGGCGGTCTTGCCGATCTGACGGTCACCGATGATCAGCTCACGCTGGCCACGGCCGACAGGGATCATGGCGTCGACGGACTTGTAGCCAGTCTGTACAGGCTGGTCTACCGACTTACGCCAGATCACGCCTGGAGCAACTTTCTCGACCGCATCGGTCTCGGTGTTGCCCAGCGGGCCTTTGCCGTCGATCGGGTTACCCAGTGCGTCGACAACGCGACCCAGCAGTTCCTTACCAACCGGAACTTCCAGGATGCGGCCGGTGCACTTGGCGCTCATGCCTTCGGCGAGGGTGTCATAGGCACCCAGGATCACTGCACCCACGGAGTCTTGCTCCAGGTTCAGTGCCATACCGTAGACGCCGCCAGGGAACTCGATCATTTCGCCGTACATGACGTCGGCCAGACCGTGGATCCGCACGATACCGTCGGAAACCGAAACGACGGTACCTTCGTTACGGGCTTGGGAGCTCACATCGAGGTTGTCGATGCGGCCCTTGATGATTTCACTAATTTCGGAAGGATTGAGTTGCTGCATTGCTCTGCTGCCCCTTCAAACTCAAGATTTCAATGCTTCGGCCAGTTTCGCGATTTTGCCGCGAACAGAGCCATCGATTACCAGGTCACCGGCGCGGATGACGACGCCGCCAATCAGGCTGGCATCCTCCGACGCGTGCAGGCGCACTTCCTGGCCTAACCGTGCACTGAGAACCTTGGCGAGTTTGTCTTGCTGTTCTTGGTTCAACGCGAAGGCACTGGTGACTTCCACGTCCACGGATTTCTCTTGCTCGGCCTTGTACAGGTCGAACAGAGCGGCAATCTCCGGCAGAAGCAGGAGACGGTCGTTTTCCGCGGCAACATGAATGAAATTCTGTGCCTGTGCATTGAACTTGTCACCGCACACGTCAATGAACGTGGCGGCCTTTTCTGCGCTCGTCAGTCGCGGGGCCTTGAGCAGGCGCTGCATGGTGTCGTCTTGCGACACCGCAGCAGCCAGGCCGAGCATGGCTGACCAATTGGCCAGTTGCTGATGGGCCTGGGCATGCTCAAAGGCAGCCTTAGCGTAAGGTCGGGCCAACGTGGTCAGTTCTGCCATGATCGCCCTCGCTTAAATTTCAGCGGCCAGTTTGTTAACCAGCTCCGCATGCGCGTTTTGATCGATTGTGGCGCCAAGGATCTTTTCAGCACCGCCAACGGCCAGGGCACCCACTTGGGCACGCAGGGCGTCTTTAGCGCTGTTCAGTTCCTGTTCGATCTCGGCCAGAGCCTGAGCCTTCACACGGTCAGCTTCGACGCGGGCCTGATCACGGGCTTCCTCGACAAGCTGAGCAGCGCGTTTCTTGCTTTGCTCAATGATTTCGGCTGCCTGTGCTTTAGCTTCGCGCAGTTGCTGACCCGCTTTTTCTTGGGCCAGCTCCAGGTCACGAGCTGCGCGGTTGGCAGCGTCCAAGCCGTCGGCAATCTTCTTTTGGCGCTCTTGCAGAGCAGTGATGACCGGAGGCCATACGTACTTCATGCAGAAGAGTACAAAAATCAGAAAAGCAACGGATTGGCCAATCAGGGTTGCATTAATGTTCACGCCAACACCTCGCTCGGTCTTAATTCATACAGCCATCAACTCGTGAAGACGAGTGATTAGCCGGCGATCTGACCAACGAACGGATTCGCGAAGGTGAAGAACAGAGCGATACCCACACCGATCATGGTGACGGCGTCGAGCAGACCGGCAACGATGAACATTTTGACCTGCAGCATCGGAACCATTTCAGGCTGACGAGCAGCGCCTTCCAGGAACTTGCCGCCCAGCAGGCCGAAACCAATGGCGGTACCCAGAGCACCCAGGCCGATCAGCAGAGCAACAGCGATAGCGGTCAGACCAACTACAGTTTCCATCTTTCCTCCCGACTTTTACGTCGTATTGGTTAGGTTTTTAGTTTGAAGCGGTAAAACAAATCGTTTGGTACAGCATGCCCTTGCGGACTTTTTAAGCCCTCCCCCCAAACGAGCGGGGAAGGCTATCAGACACGCCAGGCGGTCTTAATGGTTATCTTCGTGCGCCATCGACAGGTAGACGATGGTGAGCATCATGAAGATGAAGGCTTGCAGGGTGATGATCAGGATGTGGAACACAGCCCACGCCCATTGCAGCACGATGCCGAGGCCGCTGAGCCACAGCAGGCCCGAGCCGAACATGACCGCGATCAGGATGAACACCAGTTCGCCGGCGTACATGTTGCCGAACAGTCGCAGGGCCAGGGAAATTGGCTTGGCGATCAGGGTGACGAATTCCAGCAGGAAGTTCACCGGGATCAGCAAGATCTGCACGAAGATGTTCTTGCTGCCGAACGGGTGCAGGGTCAGCTCACCAATGAAGCCGCCCAGGCCCTTGACCTTGATGCTGTAGAAGATGATCAGGGCGAACACGCAGAAGGCCATGGCCAGGGTCGCGTTCGGGTCGGTGGTGGACACGGCACGGAACGGAATGTGCGGGTCACCGGAAATCAGGATGGCCAGCTGAGGAATCCAGTCGACCGGTACCAGGTCGACAGCGTTCATCAGGAACACCCAGACGAAGATGGTCAGCGCCAGCGGGGCGATCACCGGGCTACGGCCATGGAAGGAGTCCTTCACGCTGCCGTTGACGAAGTCCACCATCACTTCCACGAAGTTCTGCAGGCCGCCGGGTTGGCCGGAAGTCGCCTTCTTGGCCGCCATGCGGAAGATGAACAGGAAGATCAGACCCAGCGCGACGGACCAACCCAGGGTGTCCAGGTGGAACGCCCAGAAGCCCATTGCCTTGGCTTCTGCAGCCGAATGGGCGAAGCCCCAGCTGCCGTCTGGTAGTTGACCGTAGGTCAGGTTCTGCAAGTGGTGCTGGATATAGCCCGAAGCGGTTTCTGCTGCCATGGTTGCCTCAAACGCCCTAAGGTCTCGAAAGTCTTTTATTCATCAGCAGGGGCGCGAACCAGCTGACCAAAAGGGTCAGCACGAAGACGCCGAATACTGCTAACGGCGCCAATGGCTTCACTCCTGCAAAGGTCAGTGCAAACAGCACTGCCGTCAAAATCATCTTGCCTGCCTCGCCCGCGTAAAACGACTTGACGATGGCTTGTGCCGCCCGTGCCCCGCTGAAGCGAAAAGCCTTCCAGGCGAAATACACATTGGGTAGCCACGCGATCAGGCCTCCACAAAGGCCCGAATAACCGCTGACCGCCCCTCCCCACTGCCACAACACCAATGCTGCCAGCAGCAGTACAACAAATTGAGCCAGCAGTACTGGAAAAACCGCCCAGCGATGGAAAGGCAAGCGGTTTGGCGTGCGTATTTCCATCACAACTGCTCCCCGAAAGTCGACCAACCCGTCAGCTATGACTTGGCATAATTTGTGCCGACAAAATGCGCGCAGAGTATAGGGGTGGATTAACCCCTATTCAACTCTTCGTAGTGATTTACGGCCGCACGCTACAACGGGAATTGTTTCAGCGGATGTGAGCAAGCACGCCCTGCAACTCGTCCAGCGAGTTATAACGAATGACCAGCTGCCCCTTGCCCTTGTTGCCATGGCGAATCTGCACCGCAGAGCCCAGCCGCTCTGCCAGCCGCTGTTCAAGGCGTGCGATGTCCGGATCAGGTTTGCCCGGTTCTACCGGATCAGGTTTGTCACTCAGCCACTGACGCACCAGCGCCTCGGTTTGGCGCACGGTCAGCCCACGTGCGACAACATGACGCGCCCCCTCCTCCTGGCGATGCTCTTCCAGGCCGAGCAGGGCACGGGCGTGGCCCATTTCCAGGTCACCGTGCGCGAGCATGGTCTTGATCGCATCGGGCAAGGTAATCAGGCGCAGCAGGTTGGCCACCGTCACCCGCGACTTGCCCACGGCGTCGGCCACCTGTTGCTGGGTCAGCTCGAACTCCTGCTGCAGGCGCTGCAAGGCGAGTGCCTCCTCCAGCGGGTTAAGGTCCTCGCGCTGGATGTTTTCGATCAGCGCCATGGCGATGGCGGTTTCGTCGGGCACCTCGCGGACCATGGCAGGGATGGTGTCCAGGCCGGCCTGCTGGGTGGCGCGCCAGCGGCGCTCACCGGCAATGATCTCGTAGCGGTTGTCGCCGATCGGACGCACCACAATGGGCTGCATCACCCCGTGGCTGCGGATCGAATGGGCGAGTTCTTCGAGCGCCTGTGGATCCATGTCGCGTCGCGGCTGGTACTTGCCGCGCTGAATCAACTCCACGGGCAGGTGTTGCAGTTCCTTCTGGTCGATCTTTACAGCCTGCTCTTCGAGCGCGCTGACGGAAGGACCGCTGAGCAGCGCATCCAACCCACGTCCGAGACCTCGTTTCTTGACGGCCATGCGGATTCCTTAAGTTGTTTGTGCAGTGCGGGTTTGACGACGCTGACGGCGAACCAGTTCGCCAGCCAGGGCCAGGTAGGCCAGCGCGCCACGCGATTGCTTGTCGTAGGCCAGCGCCGGCATGCCGAAACTGGGCGCTTCGGCCAAGCGGATGTTGCGTGGGATCACGGTGTCGTACAGCTGCTGGCCAAAGTGCTCCTTCAGCTGCGCAGAAACATCGTTGTTCAGGCTGAGGCGCGGGTCGTACATGGTCCGCAACAGGCCCTCGATCTTGAGCTCGGGGTTCAGCCGTGCAGCGATGCGCTTGATGTTATCCACAAGGTCGCTCAGGCCTTCCAGCGCGTAGTACTCGCACTGCATGGGGATGATCACGCCATTGGACGCAACCAGGGCGTTGAGCGTGAGCATCGACAGCGACGGCGGGCAGTCGATCAGAATGAAATCGTAATTGTCGCGGATGGGCGCCAGTGCATTGCGCAGGCGGCTCTCCTTGACCTGCATCTCCAGCAGCACCACTTCGGCTGCGGTCAGGTCACGGTTGGCCGGCAGCAACTGGAAACCACCATGCTCGGAATAGTGCATGGCCTGGGCCAGGTCACATTCGCCGATCAGCAGGTCGTACACCGAGTGCTCGAGCTCGTGCTTGTCCACCCCGCTGCCCATGGTGGCGTTGCCCTGCGGATCGAGGTCGATCAGCAGCACACGGCGCTTGGTCGCAGCCAGCGAGGCCGCGAGATTGATACAGGTGGTGGTCTTGCCTACACCACCTTTCTGGTTCGCGATTGCGAATACCTTAGCCATTGTTGCGTGTGTTCCCAGTCAAGCCTTGCGGCGCAGTATCAGCAGATGGCGCTGGCCCTGGCAACCCGGAACGGTCAGGGCCTGCTCGCTTTCCACTGTGAAGTCTGCGGGCAATGCTACCAGTTCATCGGCAGGATGCAGCCCCTTCATTGCAAGCCATTGCGTCCCGGTGTCGCCCAGGTGGCGGGTCCAGTTGGTGAAGTTCTCCATGCTGCTGAACGCACGGGAGACGATGCCATCGAACGGACGTGCAGGCTCGAACGCCTCCACGCGGCTGTGGATAACCGTGAGGTTGTCCAGCTTGAGCTCCATTTTCACCTGGGTCAGAAAGCGCGTTTTCTTGCCATTGGCATCCAGCACCGTCACACGCTTGTGCGGATGCAGAATAGCCAATGGCACCCCAGGCATGCCACCGCCGCTGCCCACGTCCAGCCATTCATGGCGTTCGCTGTGGATAAACGGCATCACGCTGAGGCTGTCGAGCAAGTGGCGCGAAACCATCTCGTCGGGGTCGCGCACAGCGGTGAGGTTGTAGGCTTTGTTCCATTTGATCAACAGAGCAAGGTAGCCAAGCAGCTTGTCGTGTTGCTCCGGGCTCAGTGGCACCCCCAGTTCGCGGGCACCTGTGGACAACTCTTCGGCATGTTGCGGGGTGACCAGGGCACTCAAGCGCTTTGCTCCAACTCGCGGCCGGCGCCGCGTTTTTTCAGGTGAATGAGCAACAGGGAGATCGCGGCCGGTGTAACACCGGGGATGCGCGAAGCCTGGCCCAGGGTTTCGGGGCGCGTCTGGCCCAGCTTGCCCTGAATCTCCTTGGACAAGCCAGAAATGCTCGAATAGTCGATATCCACAGGCAGGCGCGTGTCCTCGCTGGCCCGCAGGCGAGCGATCTCGTCCTGCTGGCGGTCGATGTACCCGGCGTACTTGGTGCGGATTTCCACCTGTTCGGCAACCTGCGGGTCAATCGGCTCACCGTTGGTGGCCTCAATCAGCCCGGCGTAGTCGATTTCAGGGCGCGCCAGCAGGTTGAGCAGGCTGTATTCATGGCTGAGCGGCGTGCCGAACTTATCCACAATGGCCTGACCTTGTTCAGTATTCGGCCGCACCCAGGTGGTTTTCAGGCGCTGCTCTTCACGCTCGATATCGTCGCGCTTGGTGCAGAACGCTGCCCAGCGCTGGTCATCGATCAGGCCCAGTTCGCGGCCTTTTTCGGTAAGCCGCAGGTCGGCGTTGTCTTCGCGCAGAATCAGGCGGTACTCGGCACGGGAGGTGAACATGCGGTACGGCTCCTGGGTACCCAGGGTAATCAGGTCGTCGACCAGCACACCGATGTACGCCTCGTCGCGCCGCGGGCACCAGCTGTCGCGGCCCTGGGCACGCAGTGCGGCGTTGGTCCCGGCCAGCAGGCCCTGGGCGCCGGCTTCCTCGTAACCCGTGGTGCCGTTGATCTGGCCGGCGAAGAACAAACCGCCGATAACCTTGGTTTCAAGGCTGTACTTCAGATCGCGTGGGTCGAAGTAGTCGTACTCGATGGCGTAACCGGGGCGAACGATGTGGGCATTTTCCATACCCCGAATCGACCGTACCAGCTCCAGCTGCACGTCAAACGGCAGCGAAGTGGAGATGCCGTTTGGGTAAAGCTCATGGGTGTTCAGGCCTTCCGGCTCGATGAATACCTGATGGCTTTCCTTGTCGGCGAAGCGGTGGATCTTGTCTTCGATCGACGGGCAGTAGCGCGGCCCAACCCCCTCGATAACCCCTGAATACATGGGCGAGCGGTCGAGGTTGGAAGCGATGATGTCGTGGGTCCGCGCATTGGTGTGGGTGATCCAGCAACTGACCTGGCGCGGGTGCATGCCCGCATTGCCCATGAACGACATCACCGGAATCGGGGTATCGCCGGGCTGCTCGGTCATCACCGAGAAGTCCACGGAGCGGCCATCGATACGCGGCGGGGTACCGGTTTTCAGGCGACCGACCCGCAGCGGGAGTTCACGCATGCGGTGTGCCAGGGCGATCGAGGGTGGGTCACCGGCGCGACCGCCGGAATGGTTTTGCATGCCGATATGGATCAGCCCGCCGAGGAATGTGCCAGTGGTCAGTACCACGGCATCGGCGAAGAAACGCAGGCCCATCTGGGTGACGACACCCTTGACCTCGTCCTGCTCGACGATCAGGTCATCGCAGGACTGCTGGAATATCCACAGGTTCGGCTGGTTTTCCAGGATCTCGCGGACCACTGCCTTGTAGATGGCGCGGTCTGCCTGTGCCCGGGTTGCCCGAACGGCTGGGCCTTTGCGGTTGTTCAGCACACGGAACTGGATACCGCTCTTGTCGGTAGCCAGGGCCATGGCGCCGCCCAGGGCATCGATCTCTTTGACCAGATGGCTCTTGCCAATACCGCCAATAGCGGGGTTGCAGCTCATGTGACCGAGGGTTTCCACGTTGTGGGTCAGCAGCAGGGTTTTTACACCCATGCGTGCAGACGCAAGCGCAGCCTCGGTACCGGCATGGCCGCCGCCGATGACGATCACTTCAAAACGGGAAGGGAAATCCACCACGCACCTCGTGCCTGTTTTTGCGAATAGAGAAGGTAAGCCGACAAGTATAGGGACTTCCCCCCCCTTAAAGGAACCGCCTGAGCAAATTTTGACCAGTCTGTGGATGAATGGCAGACAACAGAAATCAAAGAAGAGAAATTTATAAAAGCTTTGTTTTTATGTTTATTCTTATGCACAGCCTTATCTGTGGATAAGGTTCTGCACGCCTTTCAAATAGCCATGTACAGAGAAATTAAACCCTGTGGCCTAGTACCCATGAGGGCTATGGATAAGCGGTTTTAGCCTGTGCATAAAAGGTCTGTTTATCCACAGGGCAGTTTACCCTCAACAAAAACGCCTGCTTATCAACTGAGCTCATTGAGGGTTTTCCACAGGGCTCCTGATACCAATTGAGCCCGAGCCGGCCAAAAAAAGCGCAAAAAAAAGCCGCTCCATGTGGAGCGGCTGTGCCCGAGGCTGCGGTGAACTACTTGCCGATGCAAAAGCTCGAGAAAATTCGGCCCAACAGGTCGTCCGAACTGAAGGCACCTGTGATCTCGCCCAACGCTTGCTGCGCCTGGCGCAGGTCTTCGGCCAACAACTCACCGGCCCCCGCCAGTGTCAGTTGTGCCCGCCCATGCTCCAGGTGCTCACTGGCCTGGCGCAATGCATCAAGGTGTCGCCGGCGTGCGCTGAAGCCGCTTTCGGCGGTTTGCTCGTACCCCATGCAGGCCTTGAGGTGATCACGCAGCAACTGCAAGCCGGCATCGTTACCTTTGGCACTGAGGGTGAGGGTGACGTGGCCATCCGTACTCTGCTCAAGCGCAATACGTTCACCACTCAGGTCTGCCTTGTTGCGGATGAGTGTGACCTTGGACGGGTCAGGCCGCTGGTCGAGAAACTCCGGCCACAGGGCGAAGGGGTCACTGGCTTCAGGCGCCGTGGAGTCCACCACCAACAGCACACGGTCCGCCTCGCCAATGGCCTTGAGCGCGCGTTCAACGCCAATTTTTTCTACCTGGTCATCGGTTGCGCGCAACCCTGCGGTATCCACAACATGCAGGGGCATCCCGTCGATGTGGATATGTTCACGCAGGATGTCCCGGGTGGTGCCGGCGATATCAGTGACGATCGCCGCTTCACGCCCCGCCAGCTGGTTTAGCAGGCTCGATTTGCCGGCGTTGGGCCGACCCGCAATTACCACAGTCATGCCATCGCGTAGCAAGGCGCCCTGCCCGGCTTCGCGCTGGACTGTGGATAACGTTGCTCGCACAGCATCCAGCATCGACAGCACGTGGCCATCGGCAAGGAAATCAATCTCTTCCTCAGGGAAGTCGATTGCAGCCTCCACGTAGATGCGCAATGCAATCAAGGCTTCAGTCAGGCTGTGGACACGTTTCGAGAATTCCCCTTGAAGCGACCGCAGGGCATTGCGCGCGGCCTGGCTGGAACTGGCCTCGATCAGGTCGGCAATCGCCTCTGCCTGCGCCAGGTCCAGTTTGTCATTGAGAAATGCGCGTTCGCTGAATTCCCCTGGCCGGGCCAGACGGCAACCCAGTTGTACGCAACGCTGCAGCAACATATCCAGCACCACCGGGCCACCGTGGCCCTGCAGCTCCAGCACGTCCTCGCCGGTGAACGAGTTGGGGCCAGGAAAGAACAAGGCAATGCCCTCGTCCAGCACCAGCCCATCCTCACCTCTAAACGCGCCGTAATGGGCGTGGCGCGGGGTCAGGTGACGGCCGGTGATCCATTCGCCGGCCCTGCCTGCCAGAGGCCCTGACAGCCTGACGATGCCCACACCACCGCGCCCTTGGGCGGTGGCAATGGCGACGATGGTTTCACGCACAGTATTCATGCTCGAAAGCCTCTACGACAAAAACGACAGATAGCAAAAACGCCCCACTGGGGGGCGTTTTTATTCACAGGCTAGCGTAGTAGCCCGTCAGGCAGCAGCTTTTTTGCTGGCTGCTTCGATGCTGCGGGTGATGTACCACTGCTGAGTGATGGACAGGCAGTTGTTCACAACCCAGTACAGCACCAGGCCAGCCGGGAACCACAGGAAGAAGAAGGTGAAGATGATCGGCATCATTTTCATCACCTTGGCCTGCATCGGGTCCGGCGGGGTCGGGTTCAGACGCTGCTGGATGAACATGGTGGCGCCCATGATGATCGGCAGGATGAAGAACGGATCCTTGATCGACAGGTCGGTAATCCACAGCATCCAGGGGGCCTGGCGCATCTCGACGCTTTCCAGCAGCACCCAGTACAGGGCCAGGAATACCGGCATCTGCACCAGGATCGGCAAGCAGCCGCCCAGCGGGTTGATCTTCTCTTTCTTGTACAGCTCCATCATCGCCTGGGACATCTTCTGGCGATCGTCACCG
Source organism: Pseudomonas sp. S32 (assembly GCF_016648095.1). Classification (NCBI taxonomy): domain Bacteria; kingdom Pseudomonadati; phylum Pseudomonadota; class Gammaproteobacteria; order Pseudomonadales; family Pseudomonadaceae; genus Pseudomonas; species Pseudomonas sp. S32. The sequence goes on along the minus strand of NZ_JACVVF010000008.1, from coordinate 31,292 downwards.
AAGCGTTCTTTCAGCGCGGCCAGCTTGGGCGAAACGGCACGCATGCGCGCCATGGAACGGTAGCTGGAAGCCGACAACGGGAAGAACAGGCCTTTGATCAGCATGGTCAGCACGATGATCGACCAGCCCCAGTTACCTAGCAGGCTGTGGATATGTTGCAGCAACCAGAAAATCGGCTGGGCAATGAACCACAGGAAGCCGTAGTCCACCGTCAGTTCCAGGCCTGGGGACAACTCCTTGAGCTTGGACTGGATCTTCGGACCGGCATACAGCATGGCACTGGTTTCGGCCTTGCCGCCCGCAGGCACGCTGAGTGCCGGGCCGGTGTAGCCGATGATGTAGTTGCCCTGGCTGTCCTTGCGGGTCTGGACGACATTGTTGTCCGACTTGGCAGGGATCCACGCGGTTACGAAGTAGTGCTGCAGCCAGGCGACCCAGCCTCCAGACACATTTTCTTTCAAACTACCTTTGTCGATGTCCTTCATCGAGACCTTTTTGTAGGGCTCGGAAGGTGTCCACAGGGCTGCGCCCAGGTAGGTGGCGGTACCGGTAGCGGTGCTCGACGATGGATCGGAGCTGGCATCACGCTTGAGCTGGGCAAACATGTTGCCGCTCCAGGCCTGGCTGCTCTGGTTGTCGATCAGGTAGCTGACAGTGAGGTCGTATTCACCGCGCTTGAAGCTGAAGCGCTTGATGTAGTTGACGCCGTTGTCGCTGAACTTCAGGTCGACAACCAGTTGCTCCTGGCCGTCGGCCAGCTGATAGCTCTTCTGCTCGGCCGCATAGAGTGGGCGACCGGCCGAACGTGCATCAGGGCCGTTGGCGCCTGTCAGGCCGCTTTGTGCCAGGTAGACGCGTTCGCCACCGTTGTCGAACAGCTGGAACGGAATGTCCGGGTGATCCTGACGGCGCGGGTATTGCGGCAGGTTCAGCTGGACGATGTCACCACCGACCGGATCGATAGCCAGGTTCAGGACGTCGGTCTTGACCCGGATCAGGTCCTTGCTGACAGCGACCGGTGCGAGCTCGGCCTGGCTGGTCTCGGCGTTGGCGCTAGGCACATCGGCGCTGGCGCCGGCATTACCCGCCGGTACACCGTCAGGCAAGCCCGGGTTGGCAGTGCTGGCAGCAGTATTCTGAGTCGGCAGGGCAGCCTGGCCGTAGTCCTGGTTCCACTTGAGGACCATGACGTAGGACACGATTGCCAGGGCGACGATCAGGATCGTGCGTTTAATATCCATGATTACTCGGCTATCGAAGAAGTTCGGGAGGAAGGAGCGGGAGGAACGGGATCGAAACCGCCGTCGTTCCACGGATGACAACGCCCCAGGCGACGAACGGCTAGCCACCCACCACGCCAGAGGCCGTGGTTTTCGATGGCTTCATAGGCATAACAGGAGCAGCTGGGGAAGAAACGACAGTGGCTGGCCATCAGAGGACTAATGGCATAACGGTAAAACTGGATCGGAACGAGTGCCAGTTTACGCATCTTGGCTGTCTACCCCTACGGAATTGGCGGTGGCTGCTGGTGCCGGTCGGCTGCGCGCCAGGCGTTTCCAGAGCTTGCCAAAGTGTTGGTGCAATTCCGGGTTTTCCACTTCACCCAATCCCTTGCGCGCGACGATCACGATGTCCAGGCCGGCAAGCATTTGCTGGTTAAGACGAAAGGAATCGCGCATCAAGCGCTTGAGGCGGTTGCGTTGAACGGCGAGCTTGACGCTCTTCTTGCCGATCACCAGGCCAAGGCGCGGGTGATCCAGCCCGTTCTCGCGAGCAAGGATCAGCAGGTTTTTCCCTGGAACCTTGCCGGTTGGGGAGTCGAAGACCGCTTTGAAATGCCGGGGTGTAAGCAGTCGCTTTTCCCGACTGAAGTCCTGACTCACCACCTGTGCCGAAAAATCAAATGGCCAGACGCTTACGGCCTTTGGCACGACGACGCGACAGTACGGCGCGGCCGTTCTTGGTAGCCATACGAGCACGGAAACCGTGAGTGCGCGCGCGCTTGATGGTGCTTGGTTGGAAAGTACGTTTCATGGCGTGTTACCTGGGTTTGTCGACGACGGGCCGGGATGGCCCCCTTTTAAGAGACCGGCGATTCTAGAGAAAGCAAGCCCGTAGGTCAATTTCCAACCAGCCTTTCCTTATGTACGGCGGGATGAGTGGCAGCCCGCGGTGGACCAGCGTCGGCTTGATTGAGCAGTCAGATCACGTTCAACATGAAAAAAAAGAAGAGACATATAAAAAGCTTTTCTGAAGAACTTATAACTCTTAGGTGGATAACCTTCTGTGGATAACCCATCGAAGGCCTTGTAAAACGGGCTTTTCAGCGATTCAAAAGTCTGTTTCAAACCGGTGCTGCGCCTGTTTCGGGCCTGGAGAGAACGTGTGGATAAAATAGGCTGTTATCCACAGTAGAGTTATCAACAGACTTCGACCTAGGGTTGTGCATAGCCCTCAGGTTGCGTTATCCACAGGGTTTATTCACAGCTGCGTCAGGTCGTTTTAGTCGGTAAATGGCTGTTTTGCCATGGCTGCCGTGGTGTCCACATGTGGATAAGTTAACGCTCGACCGGTACAATGGCGGTTTGTTTCGGCCTTGTCCGGCTTTCAAACTCAGGGGATATCCGTGTCAGTGGAACTTTGGCAGCAGTGCGTAGAGCTTCTGCGCGACGAACTGCCTGCCCAACAATTCAACACCTGGATCCGTCCGTTACAGGTCGAAGCCGAAGGCGACGAGTTGCGCGTCTACGCGCCCAACCGTTTCGTCCTTGATTGGGTCAATGAAAAGTACCTGGGGCGTTTGCTGGAACTGTTGGGGGAAAATGGCAGTGGCATTGCGCCTGCTCTTTCGTTGCTGATTGGCAGCCGTCGCAGCTCAGCACCCCGTGCTGCACCCAACGCCCCGGTGAGTGCAGCCATCGCTGCCTCGCAGGCCCAGACCCAGGCGCAAAAAGCCGTGCCTGCTGCTGTGGCCGCCGAGCTTGCTGCGGTCGCCCCGGCCGAAGCTTCCACTGTTGAACAATCCGCTCAGCAGTCTTCAAGGGACAGCTTCGACGCCATGGCCGAACCTCCCTCGGCCCCCGTCGTCAATGGCCGGGCCGAGCAACGCACCGTGCAGGTAGAGGGCGCGCTCAAGCACACCAGCTACCTGAACCGCACGTTCACGTTCGATACCTTTGTAGAGGGCAAGTCCAACCAGCTGGCCAGGGCAGCGGCATGGCAGGTGGCCGACAACCCCAAGCACGGGTACAACCCGCTGTTCCTTTATGGTGGCGTGGGCCTGGGCAAGACTCACCTGATGCATGCTGTGGGTAACCACCTGCTGAAGAAGAACCCGAATGCCAAGGTGGTCTACCTGCATTCGGAGCGCTTTGTCGCGGACATGGTCAAGGCGCTTCAGCTGAACGCCATCAACGAGTTCAAGCGTTTCTACCGGTCTGTGGATGCATTGCTGATCGACGATATTCAGTTCTTCGCCCGCAAGGAGCGCTCCCAGGAAGAATTCTTCCACACCTTCAACGCCCTGCTCGAAGGTGGCCAGCAAGTCATCCTGACGTCCGACCGATATCCCAAGGAAATCGAAGGCCTTGAAGAGCGACTGAAGTCGCGCTTCGGTTGGGGCCTGACCGTGGCAGTCGAGCCGCCAGAACTAGAAACCCGTGTCGCGATCCTGATGAAGAAGGCCGACCAGGCCAAGGTCGAGCTGCCGCATGATGCCGCGTTCTTCATCGCCCAACGCATACGCTCCAACGTTCGTGAGCTGGAAGGTGCGCTGAAACGGGTGATCGCCCACTCCCACTTCATGGGGCGCGATATCACCATCGAGCTGATCCGTGAGTCGCTCAAAGACCTGCTGGCCCTCCAGGACAAGCTGGTGAGTGTGGATAACATCCAGCGCACGGTGGCTGAGTACTACAAGATCAAGATCTCCGATCTGTTGTCCAAGCGGCGTTCGCGCTCGGTGGCGCGCCCGCGGCAGGTGGCCATGGCCCTGTCCAAGGAGCTGACCAACCACAGCTTGCCAGAGATCGGCGACATGTTCGGTGGCCGAGACCATACGACCGTGCTGCATGCCTGCCGCAAGATCAACGAACTTAAGGAATCCGACGCGGACATCCGCGAGGACTACAAGAACCTGCTGCGTACGCTGACGACCTGATGGCCGTTGGCGCAGCCAGCTAATTGAAGGCAAGGGACTAGACCATGCATTTCACCATTCAACGCGAAGCCCTGTTGAAACCCCTGCAACTGGTCGCCGGTGTCGTCGAGCGCCGCCAGACCTTGCCGGTGCTGTCCAACGTATTGCTGGTCGTACAGGGCCAGCAATTGTCGTTGACCGGTACCGACCTGGAGGTCGAACTGGTAGGGCGCGTGCAACTCGAAGAGCCAGCCGAGCCTGGCGAAATCACCGTCCCGGCGCGTAAGCTGATGGACATCTGCAAGAGCCTGCCCAGCGATGTGCTTATCGACATCAAGGTGGACGAGCAGAAACTGCTGGTCAAAGCTGGCCGTAGCCGCTTTACCCTGTCGACGCTGCCAGCCAATGATTTCCCCACTGTGGAAGAAGGCCCAGGTTCGCTGACCTGCAACCTGGAACAGAGCAAGCTGCGCCGCCTGATCGAGCGCACCAGCTTTGCCATGGCTCAGCAGGATGTGCGCTACTACCTGAACGGTATGTTGCTCGAAGTCTCGCGCAACACGCTGCGGGCTGTTTCCACAGATGGTCACCGCCTGGCCCTTTGCGCCATGAGTGCACCTATCGAGCAGGACGACCGCCACCAGGTGATCGTGCCACGCAAAGGTATTCTGGAACTGGCCCGCCTGCTGACCGACCCTGAGGGCATGGTCAGCATCGTTTTGGGTCAGCATCACATCCGCGCCACTACCGGTGAATTCACATTCACCTCCAAATTGGTGGACGGTAAATTCCCAGACTACGAGCGCGTGCTGCCCAAGGGCGGTGACAAGTTGGTAGTGGGCGACCGTCAAGCCCTGCGCGAGGCCTTTAGCCGTACCGCGATTTTGTCCAACGAAAAGTACCGTGGCATCCGTCTGCAGTTGGCTGCCGGGCAGCTGAAAATTCAGGCCAACAACCCTGAGCAGGAAGAAGCCGAGGAAGAGATCAGCGTGGACTACGAAGGCAGCTCCTTGGAGATTGGCTTCAACGTCAGCTACCTGCTGGATGTGCTGGGGGTTATGACCACTGAACAGGTTCGCCTGATCTTGTCGGACTCCAACAGCAGCGCGCTGCTGCAGGAGGCAGGCAACGACGACTCTTCGTATGTTGTCATGCCGATGCGTTTGTAACCTGTAGCAGGCGACATGTCCCTTCGACGTATCATGGTCACCGCGGTGCGCAATTTGCACCCGGTGACACTCTCCCCCTCCCCCCGCATCAATATCCTGTATGGCGACAATGGCAGCGGCAAGACCAGCGTGCTGGAAGCCGTGCATCTGCTTGGGCTCGCTCGGTCGTTCCGCAGTACCCGCTTGAACCCGGTCATCCAGTATGAGCAGGCCGCCTGTACCGTGTTCGGTGAGGTGGAGCTAGCCGAAGGTGGGGCTTGCAACCTTGGGGTATCCCGTGAGCGGCAAGGGGACTTCACCATACGAATTGATGGGCAAAACGCGCGGAGTGCTGCTCAACTCGCGGAGTTGTTGCCCCTTCAGCTGATCAACCCCGACAGTTTCCGTTTACTGGAAGGCGCTCCGAAAATCCGTAGACAGTTTCTGGATTGGGGAGTGTTCCACGTGGAACCTCGGTTCATGCCTGCGTGGCAGCGCCTGCAGAAGGCGCTACGGCAGCGGAACTCATGGTTGCGGCATGGTACACTTGACGCTGCTTCGCAAGCCGCCTGGGACCGGGAGTTATGCCTGGCCAGCGCGGAGATAGATGAATACCGTCGCAACTATATCAAGGCCTTGAAGCCCGTCTTCGAGCACACCCTGAGCGAGCTGGTTGAGTTGGACGGGTTGACCCTTAGCTACTATCGAGGCTGGGACAAGGACCGGGAACTCCAAGAAGTACTCGCCTCCTCTCTCCTTCGCGATCAGCAGATGGGCCATACCCAGGCCGGCCCACAACGTGCTGATCTGCGTCTTCGCCTGGCTGCCAACAACGCAGCCGATATCCTGTCGCGTGGTCAGCAAAAGCTGGTGGTATGCGCATTGCGCATTGCCCAAGGCCACCTGGTCAGCCAGGCGCGGCGGGGTAGCTGCATCTATCTCGTGGATGACTTGCCATCCGAACTGGACGACCAGCATCGCCGCGCATTGTGCCGCTTGCTTGAAGAATTACGCTGCCAGGTATTCATCACCTGTGTAGATCAAGAATTACTGAGGGAAGGCTGGCAGACGGAAACGCCAGTTGCTTTGTTCCACGTGGAACAAGGCCGTATCACCCAGACCCACGACCATCGGGAGTGAAGGCATGAGCGAAAATCAAACGTACGACTCCTCCAGCATCAAGGTGCTGAAAGGTTTGGATGCCGTGCGCAAGCGCCCCGGCATGTACATTGGCGACACCGATGATGGTAGCGGCCTGCACCACATGGTCTTCGAGGTGGTCGACAACTCGATCGACGAAGCCCTCGCAGGTCACTGCGACGACATCACCGTCATCATCCATCCGGACGAGTCCATCAGTGTCCGCGACAACGGTCGCGGTATTCCGGTAGATGTACACAAAGAGGAAGGCGTGTCCGCTGCTGAGGTCATCATGACCGTGCTGCACGCTGGCGGTAAGTTCGATGACAACTCCTACAAGGTATCCGGCGGTCTGCACGGTGTAGGGGTATCGGTAGTGAATGCGCTTTCCGAGAAGTTGGTGCTGACCGTTCGCCGTAGCGGGAAAATCTGGGAACAGACCTACGTGCATGGCGTACCCCAAGCGCCAATGGAGATCGTCGGTGACAGCGAAACCACCGGTACGCATATCCACTTCAAGCCGTCTGCAGACACGTTCAAGAATATCCACTTCAGCTGGGACATCCTGGCCAAACGTATCCGTGAGTTGTCGTTCCTCAACTCGGGCGTTGGTATCCTGCTGAAAGATGAGCGCAGCGGTAAGGAAGAATTCTTCAAATACGAAGGCGGCCTTCGTGCATTTGTTGAGTACCTGAACACCAACAAAACCCCGGTTAACACCCAGGTATTCCACTTCAGCGTGCAGCGCGAGGATGGTGTAGGTGTTGAAGTCGCCCTGCAGTGGAACGACAGCTTCAACGAAAACCTGCTGTGCTTCACCAACAACATTCCGCAGCGCGACGGTGGCACACACCTGGTTGGCTTCCGTTCTTCCCTCACCCGTAGCCTGAACAGCTACATCGAGCAGGAAGGCCTGGCCAAGAAGAACAAGGTCTCTACTACTGGCGACGACGCCCGTGAAGGCCTGACCGCAATCATTTCGGTCAAGGTTCCGGACCCCAAGTTCAGCTCGCAGACCAAAGACAAGTTGGTGTCCTCGGAGGTGAAAACCGCCGTGGAGCAGGAGATGAACAAGTACTTCTCCGACTTCCTGCTGGAAAACCCCAACGAGGCCAAGGCCGTCGTCGGCAAGATGATCGATGCCGCCCGTGCCCGTGAAGCTGCCCGCAAAGCGCGCGAGATGACCCGCCGCAAAGGTGCGCTGGACATTGCCGGCTTGCCGGGCAAACTGGCTGACTGCCAGGAGAAGGACCCTGCCCTCTCCGAACTGTACCTGGTGGAGGGTGACTCCGCAGGTGGCTCGGCCAAGCAAGGCCGTAACCGTCGTACTCAAGCCATTCTGCCGCTGAAGGGCAAGATCCTGAACGTCGAGAAGGCGCGGTTCGACAAGATGATCTCGTCCCAGGAAGTGGGTACGCTGATCACCGCGCTGGGCTGCGGTATCGGCCGCGATGAGTACAACATCGAGAAGCTGCGTTACCACAACATCATCATCATGACCGATGCTGACGTCGACGGTTCGCACATCCGTACGCTGCTGCTGACTTTCTTCTTCCGCCAATTGCCAGAGTTGGTAGAGCGTGGCTACATCTACATCGCTCAACCACCGCTGTATAAAGTTAAGCGTGGCAAGCAAGAGCAGTACATCAAGGACGACGAGGCCATGGAAGAATACATGACCCAGTCTGCCCTTGAAGACGCCAGCCTGCACCTGGACGAGTCCGCGCCTGCGGTATCGGGTGTGCAGCTTGAGGCACTGGTCAATGAGTTCCGCAGTGTCATGAAGACGCTCAAGCGCCTGTCGCGCCTGTACCCGGAAGAGCTGACCGAGCACTTCATCTACCTGCCGGAAGTCACCCTGGAACAGCTGGGTGATCACGCCGTCATGCAAGCCTGGCTGGCCCAGTTCCAGGCGCGTCTGGATAACACGCAGAAGTCTGGCCTTGCCTACAAAGCCAGCCTGCGCGAAGACAAGGAACGTAACGTGTGGCTGCCGGAAGTGGAAATCATCTCCCACGGCCTGGCCAGCTATATCACCTTCAACCGTGACTTCTTCGGTAGCAATGACTACCGCACGGTGGTCAACGTGGGTAGCAAGTTGTCCAGCTTGCTGGGTGAAGGCGCCTACGTGCAGCGTGGCGAACGCCGCAAAGCCATCGTCGAGTTCAAGGAAGGCCTGGACTGGCTGATGAACGAGACCACCAAGCGCCATACCATTCAGCGATACAAAGGCCTGGGTGAAATGAACCCGGACCAGCTGTGGGAAACCACAATGGACCCAACGGTGCGCCGTATGCTGAAGGTCACCATCGAAGATGCCATTGCGGCTGACCAGATCTTCAACACCCTGATGGGTGATGCGGTCGAGCCACGCCGTGACTTCATCGAGAGCAACGCGCTGTCGGTTTCCAACCTGGACTTCTGATCGGGTAGTAAATAGCCCCGCAGCAAAAAGCCCGCATCAGCGGGCTTTTTGCTGTTTGAATAAAAGACAGATAACAGGTCACGTCGCGGGGTTAACCCCCAGCGCCTTCAACCGCCGATACAGGGTGCGCTCGCTTACGCCAAGGTGCCGTGCCAGTTCGCTGCGCGAGCCGTTGAAGTGCGCCAGCGCCTGTGCCAGATTCCCCAACTGGCCAGCTCCACTCCCATCCCGACTTCGGATGCCGATGTTCGAGCCGACGTCCTCAGGTAAATGCTCAGGCTTTATCACGCCGTCATCAGCAAACAACCTCGCCCGCTCCAGAATATTGCGCAGCTCACGGATATTGCCGGGGAACGGATGCAGCGCCAGTTGCTGCAATGCCGCCTCATCAACGCTGGCAGTGGGTGTGCCTGCCATGCGTTTTAACAAACTCTCGGTCAGCAGGGGCAAATCCTCTACCCGCTCCCTCAATGCCGGCAGGCGAATGGGGAAGCCGCTGATGCGGTAGTAAAGGTCTTCCCTGAATGTGCCGTCAGCCACCATCTGCTTGAGCGGTTTGTGCGTGGCCGATACCAGGCGAAAATCAGAGTGCACCGTACGCAGGCTGCCCACCGGGCGAAAGCTGCCTGTCTCGATCAGCCGCAACAGCTTTACCTGCATCGGCAACGGCACTTCACCGATTTCGTCCAGGAACAGCGTGCCGCCATGAGCCGCCTCGGCCAGGCCAATCTTGCGCTGGTTTGCCCCTGTGAAGGCGCCCTTCTCGTAGCCGAACAACTCGCTCTCAAACAGTGAATCGGTCAGGCCCGTGCAGTCGACTACCACCAACGGGCCGTTAGCTCTCGGGCTGCCCATATGCACGGCGCGGGCAAAAAGCTCCTTGCCGGTGCCCGACTCGCCCTGCAGTAAGACCGGGATCTGCGCCGGCGCTGCACGTTGCAGGCTGGCAAGGGCAGCCTTGAAGGCCGGCGCCCGGCCGACAAGCCCCTGCTCCTGCGGCTGCGCCGAGGCGAGGGCTATGCTGGTGAGGCGCTCGACAAACGCTACCACCCTGCCCTGCTCGTCGAGAATCGGCCGCAGCTCTACATCCACATGCTCCGGGCCCCGCGGCGTGTGGTGAATGTGCAGGACGCGCTCAGGCTGCTTGCTCCCCCAGGCTTTGCGCAGGGGGCAGTGCTCACCGGCCTTATCGCAGGGCACCGCATAGTGGTGAGATACCTTGTGACATTTCTCGCCCAGCGGCGCCTGGTCGTCGCGGCCAAACTGACGGCGGTAGGCAGCATTGGCAGCCAGAATGTTGTAGTCGGTGTCCAGAACGATGGTGGGCAGCGCATCGTGTTCCAGGTAAGACACCAAGGCCAGAATAAGCGGATGTGGTTCAGGCATGACGGCACCGGTCTGATAACCCGGTCGAGGGTAACAAGGACTGCCAAACACTGCCATCGGCTGACAGCCAGCCTGCCATTTCGGCTGCCAAAGGGTGACGAGGCCAATGACATCTGCCCTGAAGCAGCCTGTATTCGCTTCAAGGCGCCTGGCATGCATCTTGATAACCCTTCCCCACCACCCGTGTCCGTACGAGCCCGGTGGACAATTGGAGAACGTGATGATCATCGGTAACAACCTTCAAGTGGAAGCCTTCTTTGACAAGGCAACCTCGACCATCAGTTATCTGGTGATAGACCGCGAGACGCGCCAGTGTGCACTGATCGACAGCGTGCTGGACTACGACCCCAAGGCTGGCCGCACCAGCACTGCTTCTGCGGACCAGCTGATCGCGCGGGTCGAAGCTCTCGATGCCAAGGTGCAGTGGGTGCTTGAAACCCATGTGCATGCAGACCACCTTTCGGCAGCGGCCTACCTGAAAAGCAAGCTGGGCGGTTGTACGGCCATCGGCGCGCACATCACCCAAGTGCAGAAAGTGTTTGGTGCCCTGTTCAACGCGGAGCCCGGCTTTGCCCGGGACGGTAGCCAGTTCGATGCCCTGCTGGAGGATGAAGAAGGGTTTCGCATTGGCAACCTGCATGCTCGCGCCCTGCACACACCGGGTCATACACCCGCCTGCATGAGCTTCATGATCGAGGATGCCGGCGAGACAGTACTGTTTGTGGGGGACACCCTGTTCATGCCGGACTACGGCACCGCCCGTTGCGATTTCCCAGGCGCCGATGCACGTACGCTGTATCGCTCGATTCGCCGCCTGCTGGCCTTCCCCGACACCACCCGTTTGTTCATGTGCCACGACTACCTGCCTGAGGGCCGGGCCTTGCGGTACGTCACCACCGTAGCCGAGCAGCGTGCCCACAACATCCATATTCACCAGGGTGTCGACGAAGACAGCTTCGTTGCCATGCGCGAAGCGCGAGACAAAACCCTGGACATGCCTGTGCTGATCTTGCCGTCGGTGCAGGTGAACATGCGCAGCGGCCAGTTACCCGCGCCGGAAGACAACGGCGTGCGGTATCTGAAAATCCCGATCAACGCCCTTTAACCGCTTTGCCCCATAACCAGAACTCAGGATTCATTGCCATGCCTGCCTTGTTGTCCCCTGTCACCCGCACACACCATCAGGTGCTGATTGTCGGCGCCGGTGCCGCCGGCATCGCCACTGCCTCGAGCCTTATCAGCCGCGACCCGTCGCTGGATGTGGCGTTGATCGACCCTGCCGAGGTGCATTACTACCAGCCAGGCTGGACCATGGTTGGTGCCGGTGTATTCGATGCACCCAGTACTGCCCACACCATGGCGTCCACCATTCCTCGCGGCGTGCGCTGGCTGCAAGCCCGGGTCACGGGCTTCGACCCGGTCAGCCGGCACGTGGTGCTGGAAGGCGAGCGGACCATCAGCTACGAGCAACTGGTGGTGTGCCCAGGGCTCAAGCTGGACTGGGCTGCCATCGATGGCCTTGAAGACACCCTTGGCCGCAATGGCGTCACCTCCAACTATCGCTACGACCTGGCACCTTACACGTGGGAGCTGGTGCAAAACCTCAAGCAGGGCCGCGCGCTGTTCTGCCAACCGCCCATGCCGATCAAGTGTGCCGGCGCGCCACAAAAGGCGTTGTACCTGTCGTGCGACCACTGGCTGCGTCATGGCCGATTGGGCGCGATCAAGGCGAGTTTCTACAACGCCGGCGGCGTACTGTTCGGTGTGCCTGACTATGTGCCTGCGCTGATGAAGTACATTGAGAAATACAACGTCGACCTGCATTTCTCCCAGCGCCTGGTAGCCGTGGATGGCCCGAACAAGCGCGCCACATTCGTGCGAACACTGCCTGATGGCAGCAGCGAGCGCCACACCGAACCTTTCGACATGCTGCATGTGGTGCCACCACAAGTGGCGCCGGACTTCATTCGCAACAGCCCCCTGGCTGACAGCAACGGCTGGGTGGATATAGACCCCCATAGCCTGCGCCATCGTACTTACGCCAATGTGCATGCCTTGGGCGACGTCGCCAACACCACCAATGCCAAGACTGCTGCCGCCGCCCGCAAGCAGGCGCCGGTGGTCGCCAACAATGTGCTGGTAGCGTTGGGCAGGCGCACGGGCCTGGCCAGGTATGACGGTTATGGCTCATGCCCGCTCACCGTCGAGCGCGGGAAGATTGTGCTGGCTGAATTCACCTACGGCGGCAAGCTGGCGCCCAGCTTCCCCACATGGCTACTCGACGGCCGGCAGCCGACCCGCCTGGCCTGGTTGCTCAAAGCCCGTGTACTGCCACCGTTGTATTGGCAAGGCATGCTCAAAGGTCGCGAATGGCTAGCCCGGCCGGCACCGCTGGCCACCGAGGGCGCGCAGTGATCGAGCATCAGCTGCTGGGCGCAGGCCTGGGCGCGATCATTGGTGCGGTGCTGGCACTGACCGGTGCCGGGGGCGGTATTCTTGCTGTGCCTCTGCTGGTGTTCGGCCTGGGGCTGACAATGGTTGAAGCTGCCCCCATCGGCCTGCTGGCCGTTGGGTTGGCAGCAGCTGTGGGGGCAATTATTGGCTTGCGCCAAGGGGTAGTGCGCTACCGTGCCGCATTGCTCATCGCAGCGGTGGGCGTGCTGTTCGCACCATTGGGGCTCATGCTGGCCCATCACTTACCCAACACCCCACTGCAGTTGCTGTTCGGCGGTGTGCTGGTCTACGCCTGCCTGCGGATCTGGCGCAAGGCTGCCCGCGAGCTGAAGGGTGAAACCGCGGGTGCACACCGGCTGATCGAGCCCTGTGTGCTCAACCCGCTGCAGGGCCGGCTGCGCTGGACGCTGCCCTGCGCACGGGCGCTCGCCGGGACGGGGGCGTTGTCCGGTCTGCTTTCAGGGCTGCTGGGTGTGGGCGGTGGTTTTGTCATCATCCCTGCCCTGAACCGCTATAGCAACCTGCGCATGGCCAGCATCGTTTCAACATCGCTGGCGGTGATCGCGCTGGTATCGGCTGGCAGCGTTATCAGCGCCACCCTGGCAGGTGTGATGCACTGGCAGGTGGGCGCGCCGTTTGCCCTGGGGGCAGTGATCGGGTTGTTAATGGTGCGGCCCCTGGCAGCAAGGCTGGCGGGGCCACGCTTGCAGCAACTGTTCGCGCTAGCCGGTTGGGCCGCAGCGCTGATGCTGATGGGCAAGGCTTTACTGGGCTAGCAGTTCGTCCTGCTCTGCAGCGCACAATGCCAGCAGGTAATCCCAGACCACCCGCAGGCGTACCGACTTGTGCAGTTCGCGGCGTGTACAAATCCAGTAGCTGCGCTGGATGGTTTCGCCCGGCAGTACGCGCACCAGGGTTGGATCATGGCGGGCCATGTAGTTGGGCAGTACGGCGATGCCCAGCCCGGCCCGCGCCGCCACCTGCTGGGCGATCACGCTGGTGCTGCGAAACACCACGTTAGGTGAACGGCAAAAGCTGTTGAGAAACAGCAGTTCCTGGCTGAACAACAGATCGTCCACATACCCGATCCAGCTATGCCGGGCCAGGTCTTCGCGGGTGCCCAACGGCGCCGAGCGGTCCAGGTAGGCCTGGCTTGCGTACAGTGCCAGGCGGTAGTCGGTGAGTTTGCGGGTAATCAGCAGATCGGCGCTGGGCCGCTCCAGGTGAATACTGATTTCGGCCTCGCGGTTCAAGATGCTCACAAAGCGCGGTACCGCCACCAGTTCAACCTCAAGGCCTGGGTAGCGTTCGAACAGGGCGTTCATGCGTGGCGTGAAGAACATGATGCCGATGCCCTCGGTTACCCCCAGACGAATCTTGCCAAGGGGGGCAATGGCCTGGGTGATTTCTTCCTGCGCCAGCAGTGCGACGTTTTCCATGGCCTCTGCATGCTTGAGCAGCGCATGCCCCGACGGGGTCAGTTCATAGCCTTGGGCATGCTGGACAAACAACGCGGTGCCCAGGCTCTGCTCGATGCTCTCGATGTGCCTGGCGACGGTGCTGTGGGTGGTGTTAAGCCGCTTGGCTGCCGTCAGCAGGCGGCCACTGCGCTGCAACTCCAGGAAAAACCGCAAATCGTTCCAGTCGAACATGCTGATCCCTGTACGTTCGAACGCCCACTCAGCCTGGGCGTTGCCATGGTTACCGTTGTGCTAAAACGCACAGCGGCTGCGTGAAATCTCGTCTTTATTCCACGAAATTACTCACTAAGCTGGATCAGGACAAGAATAAAAACGGTTTAGAGGTCGCCAATGCCATCAACCGATTCTGCCTTTGACTACGTGGTCGTGGGCGCTGGCCCTGCGGGTTGCCTGCTTGCCAACCGGCTGTCTGCCGACCCTTCCAGCCGTGTTCTGCTGTTGGAGGCCGGGGGCCGTGACAACTACCCCTGGATTCATATTCCCGTCGGCTACCTTTACTGCATCGGCAACCCGCGCACCGACTGGTGCTTCAAGACCGAAGCCCAGCCAGGGCTGGCTGGCCGAGCATTGGGTTACCCTCGGGGCAAGGTGCTGGGTGGCTGTTCCTCCATCAATGGCATGATCTACATGCGCGGCCAGGCCGCCGACTATGACGGTTGGGCCGAGCAAGGCAATGCAGGCTGGGCCTGGAAGGACGTACTGCCGCTGTTCAAGACCAGTGAAAGCCACTTCGCTGGCGCCAGTGAGTTCCACGGCGCCAGCGGCGAGTGGCGGGTGGAGCGCCAGCGCTACAGCTGGCCGATCCTCGACGCCTTCCGCGATGCCGCTGAGCAGGTTGGCATCGGCAAGGTGGATGACTTCAACACAGGCGACAACGAAGGCTGTGGATATTTTCAGGTGAACCAGCGCAGTGGTGTGCGCTGGAATGCTGCCAAGGCATTCTTGCGCCCGATCCGGCACCGGCCCAACTTGACGGTGCTGACCGGTGTGCAGGTGGACCAAGTGCTGCTGAACAATACCCGCGCGCGGGCGGTGAAGGCGTTCTGGCAAGGTGGTTGGCACGAGTTTGCGGCGCGCCGTGAAATCATTCTGTGTGCGGGGGCGGTGGGTTCACCCGGTATCCTGCAGCGCTCCGGGGTGGGCCCGAGCCAGTTGCTGACCCGCCTGGGCATCGGTGTGCGCCATGCCATGCCTGGCGTTGGCGGCAACCTGCAGGACCACCTGCAACTGCGCCTGATCTATCAGATCGGCAACACCCGTACCCTCAACCAGATGGCCAACAGCCTGTGGGGCAAGATGGGCATGGGCCTGCGTTACCTTTACGATCGCAGCGGCCCGCTGGCCATGGCTCCCAGCCAGCTGGGGGCGTTTGTGAGGTCGAACGCGCAGCAGGCCAGTGCCAACCTGCAATACCATGTACAGCCTTTATCACTGGAACGCTTCGGCGAGCCTCTGCACACATTCCCCGCCTTTACCGCTTCTGTGTGCAACCTGCGCCCGGCCAGCCGTGGGCGTATCGATATCCGTGACACGGACATGAACAGTGCACCGCTGATCGACCCCAATTACCTCAGCGACCCGCAGGACCTGCGTGTGGCTGCCGAAGCCATTCGCCTTACCCGCCGTATCGTTCAGGCCCCTGCCCTCGCCGCCTTCGCGCCGAAGGAGTACCTGCCAGGTGCGGCCCTGCACAGCGAAGCAGACTTGTTCGAGGCGGCTGGCAAGATCGGCACCACCATCTTCCACCCCAGCGGCACCTGCCGCATGGGCGGTGGCACGCTGGACGTTGTGGATAACCAGCTGCGTGTGCATGGCATCCCCGGGCTGCGTGTCGCGGATGCCTCGATCATGCCGCAAATCACCTCCGGCAATACCTGCTCACCCACCTTGATGATCGCCGAGAAAGCGGCGCAGATGATTCTCAAAGGAGCCAATACCCCAACCTACGTAAGCGAAAACGCACTACCGACGCCCTGACCAGGGTGCGTGCAACACCGGTAGCTTGCGGTCGAAAGCTGCCGACAGTGGAACAACAAGAATAATCACTGTGGCCCTGCGGGCCGAGGACAGCAACGATGTCGGACTACATTCAAGAGCAGGACGCGCCGGCCAGCAGCCCCAGCCGTCGTGAAGAACGCAAGATCATTTTCGCGTCATCCCTCGGGACGGTTTTCGAGTGGTATGACTTTTTTCTCTATGGCGCGCTGGCAGCCGTCATCAGCAAGCAGTTTTTCGCCGGCGTCAACGACACCACCGCCTTCATCTTTGCGCTCATGGCATTTGCTGCAGGCTTCCTTGTGCGGCCCTTCGGGGCACTGGTGTTTGGCCGGCTAGGTGACATGATCGGCCGCAAGTACACCTTCCTGATCACCATCGTGCTGATGGGGCTGTCCACCTTCGCCGTGGGGCTGTTGCCCACCTACGCCAGTATCGGTATAGCCGCGCCCATCATTTTGGTGGTGTTGCGCATGCTGCAGGGGCTGGCCCTGGGTGGTGAGTACGGGGGCGCGGCCACTTATGTAGCCGAGCATGCACCGCCCGGCAAGCGCGGTTTCCATACCGGGTTCATTCAGTCCACGGCCACCCTCGGCCTGTTGCTGTCATTGCTGGTGGTGCTGGGTAGCCGGTACATCAGTGGCGACCAGTTCGAAACCTGGGGCTGGCGCTTGCCGTTCCTGCTTTCGATCGTGCTGCTGGGCATATCGACCTGGATCCGCATGAGCATGCACGAGTCGCCCGCGTTCGTGAAAATGAAGGCCCAGGGCAAGGTCAGCAAGTCGCCTATTCGTGAATCGTTCACGTCCTGGCCCAACCTTAAAGTGGTACTCACGGCGCTGTTCAGCATCAACGCCGGGCAGGCGGTTACGTTCTATACAGCGCAGTTCTACGTGCTGTTCTTCATGACCCAGATGCTGAAGATGGACGCTGCCCAGGCCAATACCCTGCTGATCATCAGCGTGGTGATTGGCGCGCCCTTCTTCGTGTTCTTCGGCTGGCTGTCGGACAGAATCGGCCGTAAACCCATCTTGATGCTCGGGTTGCTGCTGGCCACGGTGCTGTACTTCCCGCTGTTCAAAGCCTTGAGCTTTTACGCCAACCCTCAGATCGACAACGCCAGCCGACAGGCGCCGATCGTCGTGACCGCAGACCCGAAAGGCTGTACTTTCCAGTTCGACCCTGTGGGCAAGGCACGCTTCGACAGCCCCTGCGACAAGGTCAAGACATTCCTGGTGAAACAGGGCCTGCCCTACAGCTCTGTGGCAGTGGCCGGTAGCGACGTGGTGGTGAACATCGGTGACAAGACCATCAATGGCTATGATGAAACGGCCATGCGCGCCGCCGTTGAACAAGCGGGTTACCCTGCCAAGGCTGACCCTGCCGAGGTGAACCAGGTAATGGTGGTGGTGTTGATCGTAGCCATGATCCTGATCGCTACCATGACCTATGGCCCGCTGGCCGCAGTGATGGTGGAACTGTTCCCCACCCGCATCCGCTACACCTCGATGTCGCTGCCCTACCACATTGGCAACGGCTGGTTCGGCGGGTTTCTGCCGACGGTTTCGTTTGCGTTGGTGGTGTATACCGGCGATATCTTCTATGGGCTGTGGTACCCAGTGCTGATTACTGGCATCAGCCTGGTGGTGGGTATCTTCTGCCTCAAAGAAACCAAGGATGTAGATATCGACAAGGTGTGAAGGCTGACCACACTAAATGGGGCTGCAGCGCAGCCCCTGTCACCTCAGACTGGCTCAGGACCTAACGGCCAGTTTTTTTATGCCCTAAAAAAACTTATGCACGATTTTCCCGAAAAAACCATACAAGGAAATATGTAGCTAATTCAGCAGGTTATGTTCGATTTGCTGCAATTGATCCATAAATTGCACACATGTTATCCACAGATCAGGAGGCACTATTTACCTGAGCGTTTTCCTCAACAGGCGGCAGCGATCCCAGCGCCCGTTGCGTCGCTTCGTTCCAGGCAGCGGCGCGGTCGTTCAGCTCCGCAATGGCTCGCGGGCCCGTGCCGTTGGCATACATGGGCTCGCCAATCACCACCTCGATGGTGCCAGCACGTTTGCCCCAGCCTGTCTTGGGCCAGTATTTACCTGCGTTGTGGGCAATCGGCAGTACCGGCAACCCAGCATTGACTGCCAAGGCTGTACCTCCCCGGGAGAATTTGCCGACGGTGCCAAACGGCACACGCGTACCCTCCGGGAAAATCAGCACCCAGGTTTTCTGCTTGAGCAATTCATCGCCTTTGCTGGCGACCTGCCGCAACGCTTCCTTGGGGTTGTCGCGGTTGATTGCGATGGGCCTAAGCATGGCCATGGCCCAGCCAAAGAACGGCACGTACAACAGCTCGCGCTTGAGCACCTGGCTCAGGGGCGAAAAATACTGGGACAGGAAAAACGTCTCCCAGGTGCTCTGGTGGTTCGACAGGATCACGCAGGGCACAGCCGGCACGTTCTCGGCGCCTGTGATCTTGTAATCGATACCAACCATCACGCGGGCGAGGAACACCGCGCAGCGGCACCAATACACGTTGATGAACCGGTAGCGCTTGGGGAACGACAGAAACGGCGCGATGAAGAAGCTCAGCGAGCACCACAGCAACGAACTGGTGCCCAGCAGCAGGTAAAAAAGAAAGACTCTGATCGCCTGCAGGATCGACATAGTGGTTTGTACCATTGCGGGGCCTGCCCGCTGCATGAAAATGCGCCTGGCGGCGCACTGTTTAGATTAGTTCTCTGGCGATAGCCGCCAGGTCGTCGAAAATCAAAGTGGATTCTGGAACGCCCTTCGCCAGGGTTCGTTCACCTTTGCCGGTTTTCACCAGCACAGGTTGGGCACCCACGGCCAGCGCGGCCTGAAGGTCACCGGTGCTGTCGCCAACGAACCACACGCCCTGAAGGTCGGCCTTGTAGTGGCTGGCGATGGCCCGCAGCATGCCCGGCCTGGGTTTGCGGCAGTCGCAACCCTCGTCGGGCCCGTGCGGGCAATAAACAATGTGGCCCACCCCGCCACCCTGCTCGGCCACCAGCGCGCGCAGGCGCGCGTGCATGGCCTCGAGGGTGGCGACGGTGTAATAGCCACGGGCGATACCGGACTGGTTGGTGGCCACGGCCACCGTCCAGCCCGCCTTGCTCAGCTGCGCGATCGCCTCGATCGAGCCTGGGATGGGTACCCACTCGTCCAGCGTCTTGATGTAGGCGTCGGAGTCATGGTTGATCACCCCGTCACGATCGAGTATCAGCAGCTTCACGGCTTACCCCAGCAGCGAAATATCAGCCACGCCCAGGAACAGACCGCGCAGGCGGCTGAGCAGGGCATATCGGTTGGCACGCACCTTGGCATCTTCGGCATTCACCATGACCGCCTCGAAGAAGGCGTCGACCGGATCACGCAGGGCCGCCAGGCGGGCCAGCGACTCGCTGTACTGGCGCGCTGCAGCCATCGGTTGCACGGCCTGGTCGGCCTGCTGGATGGCCGAGTACAGGGAGAACTCGTTGGCGTTGTCGAAGTACTTGGGCTCGACCTGTTCGGCGATGGCGCCTTCGGCCTTGCTCAGCAGGTTCGACACACGCTTGTTGACGGCAGCCAGTGCTTCGGCTTCGGGCAACTTGCGGAACGCCTGCACGGCTTGGACACGCTGGTCGAAGTCCAGGGCCGAACCTGGCTGCAGGGCGCGTACCGAGAGGTAAGTGGCAACATCGATGCCTTCATCTTCGTAGCGCGCACGCAGGCGGTCGAAGATGAATTCCAGTACCTGTTCGGCCAGCCCGGCAGTTTTGACCTTGGCGCCGTACTGCTTGACCGCGAACTGCACTGCACCGGTCAGGTCCAGGTCCAGCTGTTTCTCGATCAGAATACGCAGCACACCCAGCGCTGCACGGCGCAGGGCGTACGGGTCTTTGCTGCCGGTGGGCAGCATGCCGATACCGAAGATACCCACCAGCGTGTCGAGCTTGTCGGCGATGGCCACGGCAGCACCGGTGAGGGTCTGCGGCAGCTCGGCACCCGCGCCGCGGGGCATGTACTGCTCGTTCAGCGCCAAGGCGACGTCTTGTGGCTCACCGTCGTTGAGTGCGTAGTAGTAGCCGGCAACGCCCTGCATCTCGGGGAACTCGCCGACCATTTCGGTGGCCAGGTCGCACTTGGACAGCAGCCCGGCACGGCCAGCGCGCAGGGCATCGCCACCGATCAGCGGGGCAATGAAAGCTGCCAGTTTGGAAACGCGCTCAGCCTTGTCGTAGACCGTACCCAGCTGGGCCTGGAATACCACGTTCTTGAGGCGTTCGTTGAAGGTTTCCAGCGGCTGCTTCTTGTCTTGCTTGAAGAAGAACTCAGCGTCGGTCAGGCGTGGGCGGACCACTTTTTCGTTACCCTGCACGATCTGCTTGGGGTCACGGCTCTCGACGTTGGCCACGGTGATGAAGCGCGGCAGCAACTTGCCTTCGCTGTCCAGCAGGCAGAAATACTTCTGGTTGTCCTGCATGGTGGTAATCAGTGCTTCCTGTGGCACTTCGAGGAAGCGTTCCTCGAACGAGCACACCAGTGGCACAGGCCACTCGACCAGCGCGGTCACTTCGTCCAGCAGCGCCGGCGGCACGATGGCAGTACCTTCCTGCTGCATGGCCAATTCGGCGGTGCGCTTGGCGATCAGGTCGCGACGCTCGGCGAAGTCTGCCAGCACATGGGCCTTGCGCAGGTCTTCGACGTAGTTGGCCGGGGCAGTGATGGCGACGTTTTCCGGGTGATGGAAGCGGTGGCCACGGGAATCACGGCCGGCTTTTTGCGACAGGATGGTGCAGTCGACCACCTGATCGCCCAGCAGCATCACCAGCCACTGGGTGGGGCGCACGAACTCTTCACGGCTTGCCGCCCAGCGCATGCGCTTGGGAATGGGCAGGTCGTTGAGCGAATCTTCGACGATGGTCGGCAGCAGGCCTGCGGTCGCCTTGCCCGGGATGTGCTGGGAGAAGCGCAGTTTCGGGCCGCTCTGGTCGATATCGGCCAGCTCCACGCCGCACTTCTTGGCAAAGCCCAGGGCGGCCTGGGTAGGTTCGCCTTCGGCGTTGAACGCTGCCTGCAGGGGCGGGCCGTCGATGTTGATGCTGCGGTCGGGCTGCTGCACGTCCAGCTGGCGAATCAGCACGGCCAGGCGGCGCGGCGCGGCGTACATGGACTTGCCGGTGTAGTTCAGGCCGGCGGCCTGCAGGCCCTTTTCGATGCCTGCCAGAAACGCCTCGCCCAGGCTGGCGAGGGCCTTGGGTGGCAGCTCTTCGGTGCCCAGTTCTACCAGGAAATCTTGAGCACTCATTGTGCAGCCTCCAGCTTAGCCAACACTTCGTCACGCAGTTCAGGGGTGGCCATCGGGAAGCCCAGGCGTGCGCGGGCTTGCAGATAGCTTTGCGCCACGTCCCGGGCCAGGGTACGCACACGCAGGATGTAGCGCTGGCGCTCGGTCACCGAGATGGCGCGGCGGGCGTCCAGCAGGTTGAAGGTGTGAGAAGCCTTCAGCACCATTTCGTAGGTCGGCAGCGGCAGCTCCAGCTTGATCAGGCGGTTGGCTTCGCTTTCGTAGAAATCGAACAGCTCGAACAGTTTTTCCACATTGGCGTGTTCGAAGTTGTAGGTGGACTGCTCCACTTCGTTCTGGTGGAACACGTCGCCGTAGCTGACCTTGCCGAACGGGCCGTCGGCCCAGACCAGGTCGTACACCGAATCCACACCCTGGATGTACATGGCCAGGCGCTCGAGGCCGTAGGTGATTTCACCGGTAACCGGGTAGCACTCGATGCCGCCTACCTGCTGGAAGTAGGTGAACTGGGTGACTTCCATGCCGTTGAGCCAGATTTCCCAGCCCAGGCCCCAGGCGCCGAGGGTTGGCGATTCCCAGTTGTCCTCGACGAAGCGGATGTCGTGCACCAGCGGGTCCAGGCCGATGGCTTTCAGCGAGCCGAGGTACAGCTCCTGGAAGTTGGCCGGGTTTGGCTTGAGCACTACCTGGAACTGGTAGTAGTGCTGCAGGCGGTTGGGGTTCTCGCCATACCGCCCGTCGGCAGGGCGACGGCTAGGCTGCACGTAGGCGGCGTTCCAGGTTTCTGGGCCGATGGCGCGCAGGAACGTGGCGGTGTGGAAAGTGCCGGCGCCTACTTCCATATCGTAGGGCTGAAGCACCACACAACCTTGCTCGGCCCAGTAGTTCTGCAGGGCGAGGATCAGGTCTTGGAAGGTACGCACGGCTGGCGTAGGCTGGCTCACGAAATTCACCTGTATCTGGGGATGCGGATGTAAAGAGCGGGAGTATAACCTGATTCGCCTCGCCCTCTACTCATTGGAGCCTTATGCCACGCTGCTTTTGGTGTACCGACGACCCGTTGTACCAGGCTTACCACGACCAGGAATGGGGGACACCCCAGCGTGACCCGGCGTTGCTCTTCGAGATGCTTTTGCTCGAAGGGTTCCAGGCTGGCCTTTCGTGGATCACCGTGCTGCGCAAGCGCGAGCGTTACCGCGAGGTGCTGTATGGCTTCGACCCGGTGAAACTGGCGGCCATGGACGACGACCGCATCGACGTACTGATGCAGGACGCCGGCATCATTCGTAACCGCCTCAAGCTCAAGGCCGCCCGGCGCAACGCTCAGGCCTGGCTGGCTGTGGATAACCCCGGCCAATGGCTATGGTCGTTCGTGGGCGGTGAACCGAAAATCAACCATTTCACCGGGCGCAGCGACATACCTGCCGTGACCGAGGAAGCCAAAGCGATGAGCAAGGCGCTACAGAAAGCCGGCTTCACGTTTGTCGGGTCCACCATCTGTTACGCCTTCATGCAGGCCACCGGCATGGTCATGGACCATACCACCGACTGTGATCGCTACCCCGCCTTGTGCCGCTGAAGGGTTACAATGCGCGCCTTGCTGAAATAAGGAATTAGCCTGTGGAAAAGTTCAAGGGCGCCCTGATGGTCGGGGTGCTGCGCCTGTTCGCCAAGCTGCCCTGGGGCGCCGTGCAGCGCGTGGGCGCTGGTATCGGCTGGCTGATGTGGAAAGTGCCCAACGGTTCGCGCAACGTGGTGCGCATCAACCTGGCCAAATGCTTCCCGGAAATGGACCCGGTTGCCCGTGAGCAACTGGTTGGCCAGGCACTGCGTGACATCGGCAAGTCCTTCGTCGAAAGCGCCTGTGCGTGGATCTGGCCACCGCAGCGCTCCCTGGACCTGGTGAAAGAAGTGCATGGCCTGGAAGTACTGCAGCAGGCCCTGGCTTCGGGCAAAGGGGTGGTTGGCATCACCAGCCATCTGGGCAACTGGGAGGTGCTCAACCACTTCTATTGCAACCAGTGCAAACCGATCATTTTCTACCGCCCGCCCAAGCTCAAGGCGGTGGACGACCTGCTGCGCGAGCAACGGGTGCAGATGGGCAACCGCGTGGCGCCGTCAACCAAGGAAGGCATCCTGAGCGTGATCAAGGAAGTGCGCCGTGGCGGCCAGGTAGGCATCCCGGCCGACCCGGAGCCTGCGGAATCGGCAGGCGTGTTCGTGCCGTTTCTCGGCACCCAGGCGCTGACCAGCAAGTTTGTGCCGAACATGCTGGCCGGCGGCAAGGCGGTGGGGGTGTTCCTGCATGCGCTGCGCCTGCCTGACGGCTCGGGCTTCAAGGTATTCCTGGAGGCAGCCCCGCAGGACATGTACAGCACCGATGTGAACGTGTCGGCGGCGGCGATGAGCAAGGTGGTGGAGCGTTATGTGCGCGAGTACCCCAGCCAGTACATGTGGAGCATGAAGCGCTTCAAGAAGCGCCCGGAAGGCGAACCGCGCTGGTATTGAGCCAGCCTGCTATAGCCGATATCTAGTGGGAGCGGGTTTACCCGCGAATGCAATGTTGGCTTTACCGACGCATTCGCGGGTGAACCCGCTCCCACTGGGGCCGCGTTAACCCGCTGCTTTATCGAGTTTCTTCAGGAACACCGTCATCTCTTTCTCGGCCTGCTTGTCCCCATGGGCCTGTGCCGCCACCATCCCGTCCTCCCAGGCCTTGCGCGCCGCCGGCAGGTCGCCCTGCAACTGGTACGCCTTGCCCAGCAGCTTCCAGGCTGCGGAGTACTTCGGGTCCTGCTGCACACACCGCGCCAGGTGAACGGACGCTTCAGCGCCGTTGCCTTCATCCAGCCAGGCCTTGCCCAGGCCAAACCTCAGCAGCGGGTTATCCACACCCTTGGCCAGCATCTTTTCCAGTGACTCACGCATGCGCCCTGCTCCTAGAAGAAACTCAAGCCGACGTGGAACAGCTTCTCCACATCGCGAATATGCTTTTTATCCACAACGAACAGGATCACATGGTCCCCGGACTCGATCACCGTCGCGTCATGGGCAATGAGCACGCCTTCGTCACGGATGATGGCGCCAATGGTGGTACCGGGCGGCAGGTCGATGGCTTCGATGGCCTTGCCAACCACCTTGCTCGATTTGGAATCACCATGGGCCACCGCCTCGATGGCCTCGGCAGCGCCACGGCGCAGGGAGTGTACGCTGACGATGTCGCCCCGGCGCACATGGGCCAGCAAGGTGCCGATGGTGGCCAGCTGCGGGCTGATGGCGATGTCGATTTCACCGCCCTGCACCAAGTCGACGTAGGCCGGGTTGTTGATGATGGTCATCACCTTGCGCGCGCCCAGGCGCTTGGCCAGCAGCGACGACATGATGTTGGCTTCGTCGTCGTTGGTCAGGGCCAGGAAAATATCCGCATCGGCGATGTTTTCTTCCAGCATCAGGTCTTTGTCAGAGGCGCTGCCCTGTAGCACCACGGTACTTTCCAGGTTGTCGGACAGGTACCGGCAGCGGGCCGGGTTCATCTCGATGATCTTTACCTGGTAACGGCTTTCGATGGCCTCGGCCAGGCGCTCGCCAATCTGCCCGCCGCCCGCAATGACCACGCGTTTGTTGGTTTCATCGATACGTCGCAGCTCGCCCATCACGGCGCGAATGTCTTTTTTCGCGGCAATGAAGAACACCTCGTCGTCGGCCTCGATCACCGTATCGCCTCGCGGTGTGATCGGCCGGTCGCGGCGGAAGATGGCCGCCACCCGGGTGTCGACGCTGGGCATGTGGGCGCGAATCTGGCGCAGTTGCTGGCCTACCAGCGGCCCGCCGTAGTAGGCCTTCACTGCCACTAACTGCGCTTTGCCTTCAGCGAAGTCGATCACCTGCAGGGAGCCCGGGTGCTCGATCAGGCGCTTGATGTAGTTGGTAACCACCTGTTCGGGGCTGATCAGCACATCCACCGGGATGTGGTCGTTGTCGAACAGCTCCTCGCGGGTGAGGTAAGCCGTTTCACGCACCCGGGCGATCTTGGTGGGGGTGTGGAACAGCGAGTAGGCCACCTGGCACGCCACCATGTTGGTTTCGTCGCTGTTGGTGACCGCCACCAGCATGTCGGCATCGTCGGCGCCAGCCTGGCGCAGCACCGTGGGCAGCGAGCCGCGGCCCTGTACGGTGCGGATGTCCAGGCGGTCGCCCAGGTCGCGCAGGCGGTCACCGTCGGTGTCCACCACGGTGATGTCGTTGGCCTCGCTGGCCAGGTGCTCGGCCAGGGTACCGCCTACCTGGCCAGCGCCGAGGATGATGATCTTCATCCGCTACTCCCTACCCGTTGTGCTTAACCGCGCGCGGCGGCGATCTTGATCAGCTTGGCATAGTAGAAGCCATCGTGGCCGCCTTCCTGGGCCAGCAACTGGCGGCCGTGTGGCTGGCGCAGGCCGGCTTCGGTGGCCAGGTCCAGCTCGCGGGCACCCGGGGTACGCGCCAGGAAGGCGTCGATTACCTCGGTGTTCTCGGTCGGCAAGCTGGAGCAGGTGGCGTACAACAGCATGCCCCCCACTTCCAGGGTGGGCCACAAGGCGTCGAGCAGCTCGCCTTGCAAGGCGGCCAACGCCGGAATGTCATCGGCCTGGCGGGTGAGCTTGATGTCCGGGTGGCGGCGGATCACGCCGGTGGCCGAGCACGGTGCATCCAGCAAGATGCGCTGGAACAGCTTGCCGTCCCACCAACTGGCCGTGTCGCGGGCATCGCAGGCGATCAGCTCGGCCTGAAGTTGCAGGCGCTCGAGGTTTTCTCGCACGCGCGTCAGGCGCTTGGCTTCCAGATCGACGGCTACCACGTGGCCCAGCCCGGCCTCGGCTTCCAGCAGGTGGCACGTCTTGCCGCCCGGGGCGCAGCAGGCATCGAGCACGCGCTGGCCTGGGGCCAGTTCCAGCAGGTCGGCGGCCAGCTGTGCAGCTTCGTCCTGTACGCTCACCCAGCCCTCGGCGAAGCCTGGCAGGCTGCGCACGTCGCACGCTTCGGCCAGCACGATACCGTCACGGCTGTACACGCAAGGGCTGGCGCTGATGCCAGCTTCACCCAGCAATGCCAGGTACGCGTCGCGGCTGTGGTGGCGGCGGTTGGCCCGCAGGATCATCGGCGGGTGGGCGTTGTTGGCGGCGCAGATGGCCTCCCATTGCTCAGGCCAGAAGGCCTTCAGGGCCTTTTGCAACCAGCGCGGGTGCGCGGTACGCACCACCGGGTCGCGCTGCATGTCAGCCAGCAGTGCTTCACCTTCGCGCTGTGCCCGGCGCAGCACGGCATTGAGCAGTGCCTTGGCCCAAGGCTTTTTCAGCTTGTCGGCGCAGCCAACGGTTTCGCCAATGGCCGCGTGGGCGGGAATACGGGTATGGAACAGCTGATACAGGCCCACCAGCAACAGGGCCTGCACATCGGCATCGGCGGCCTTGAAGGGCTTTTGCAGCAACTGGGCGGCCAGCAGTTCCAGCCTGGGCTGCCAGCGTGCAGTGCCGAATGCCAGGTCCTGAGTCAGCCCGCGATCGCGCTCATCCACCTTGTCCAGCTGGGCCGGCAGTGAGCTGTTGAGCGAAGCCTTGCCGCTGAGTACAGCGGCCAGCGCACGGGCGGCGGCGAGGCGAGGGTTCATTGGCCCAGCACCTTGCCGGCGGCGAACTTCTCGCGGCGGCTGTTGAACAGGTCGCTGAAGTTCAAGGCCTTGCCACCCGGCAGCTGCACGCGGGTCAGGCTCAGGGCCTGGTCACCGCACGCAACGACGAGGCCATCCTTGCTGGCGGACAGGATCTCGCCCGGGTTGCCCTGGCCTGTGGATAAATTGGCGGCCAGCACCTTGAGGCTTTCACCATCCAGGGTGCTGTGGCACACCGGCCAAGGGTTGAACGCGCGCACCAGGCGCTCCAGCTCGACGGCTGGGCGGTGCCAGTCGATACGCGCTTCGTCCTTGTTCAGCTTGTGCGCGTAGGTGGCCTGTGCATCGTTCTGCACTTCACCCTGCAGCGAACCGTCGGCCAGCCCGGCAATGGCCTGAATCACGGCAGGCGGGCCCATCTCGGCCAGTCGGTCATGCAAGCTGCCGCCGGTGTCTTCAGGGCTGATCGGGGTGGCGACCTTCAGCAGCATTGGCCCGGTGTCCAGGCCGGCCTCCATGCGCATCACGGTCACGCCGCTTTCGGCATCGCCGGCTTCCACGGCGCGCTGGATTGGCGCTGCACCGCGCCAGCGTGGCAGCAGCGAGGCGTGGCTATTGATGCAGCCCAGGCGCGGAATATCGAGCACGGCCTGCGGCAGGATCAGGCCATAGGCAACCACTACCATCAGGTCGGGCTTCAGTGCCGCCAGCTCGGCCTGGGCCTCGGCATTGCGCAGCGTCGGCGGCTGGAACACCGGGATGTCATGGGCCACGGCCAGCGCCTTCACCGCGCTGGGCATCAGTTTCTGCCCACGGCCTGCAGGGCGGTCAGGTTGGGTGTAGACGGCCACGATCTCGTACGGGCTGTCGAGCAGGGCCTTGAGGTGTTCGGCAGCAAACTCGGGAGTGCCTGCAAAGACGATGCGCATGGAGTTCTCGCTTCAAAAAGAAAAAGGCTTGCCGGAGCAAGCCTTCTGCAAGGTGGGGGTCAGGCCTGCTGGCGGTGCTGTTTTTCGAGCTTTTTCTTGATCCGGTCGCGCTTGAGCTGCGACAGGTAGTCGACGAACAGCTTGCCGTTGAGGTGATCGAATTCATGCTGTACGCAGACCGCCAGCAGGCCTTCGCACTCCAGCTCGAACGGTTTGCCGTCCCGGTCCTGCGCCTTGATGCGCACCCGCAGCGGGCGGTCGACGTTCTCGTAGAAGCCCGGGACCGACAGGCAGCCTTCCTGGTACTGGCCCATGTCGTCGGTCAGTTCTTCGACCGACGGGTTGATGAAGACGCGCGGTTCGCTACGGTCTTCGCTGAGGTCCATCACCACCACCTGCTGGTGCACGTTGACCTGGGTGGCAGCCAGGCCGATGCCAGGGGCTTTGTACATGGTTTCAAACATGTCATCGATCAGCTGGCGCAGGGCGTCGTCGAACGCCGTCACCGGTTTGGCGATGGTGCGCAGGCGCGGGTCCGGGAATTCGAGAATGTTCAGAATGGCCATAAGGTCAGGCAGTCACTGTGCGTTTGGTTGAAAACTGAGCACACATAATAAAGGGAAACGCGGATTTCGGCACCTGGCAAGCTCGACTAGGGTGACTATTGGCTCGATAGCCCCCAGCCAATGGACAGCTTTTCAAAGTATTACCCACAGAGTTATCCACAGGTTGTGGTGGGTAGATAACCTGATTCAGATCAAGGACGATCCCTATGCCAGTTTGCCATTCTCCGCTCTGCCCACCCGCCGAGCTCGAGGCGCGTTTGCGCCTGCATCGCTTGCCCGACACAGGGCTGCGCCGCTTCAAAACCCTGCTCGACGCATTCGGCAGCGCCTCCTGCGCCTTGAGTGCGCCGGGCTCTGCCTGGCGCTCACTGGGCATCCCCCAAGCCAGCATCGACGCCAGGCGCAGCGCCGAGGTGCGCGAGGGCGCACATGCCGCAATGGCCTGGCTGGAGCGGCCTGGGCAGCATTTGCTGATGTGGGATGGCGACGGTTATCCGCCGCTGTTGGCCGAAATCGACGATGCCCCGCCGCTGCTTTTTGTCGCTGGAAACCCATGTTTGCTCGGCCGCCCACAGCTGGCGATTGTGGGCAGCCGCCGTGCCACGCCCCCTGCTGTGGATACGGCGGGGGCCTTTTCCAGGTACCTGGCGCAGGCAGGTTTTGTGATTACCAGCGGGTTGGCCGTTGGCATCGACGGTGCCGCTCATCGGGCTGCGTTGCAGGCCGGGGGCGCCACTATCGGGGTACTGGGCACGGGCTTGCAAAAACTTTATCCACAGCGGCACGTACAGTTGGCACAGGCGATGATTGAGGGCGGCAGTGCACTGGTTTCTGAGTACCCCCTGGACGCCGGGCCGCAGCCCAGCAACTTTCCCCGTCGCAACCGCATCATCAGCGGTTTGTCGTTGGGGGTACTGGTGGTGGAGGCCAGCCTGGCCAGTGGCTCGCTGATCACTGCCCGCCTTGCCGCGGAACAGGGGCGGGAGGTGTACGCCATACCGGGGTCGATTCACCACCCCGGTGCCAAGGGCTGCCATCAGCTGATTCGCGACGGCGCGCTGTTGGTGGAGAATGTGGAGCAGATCATGGACAGCCTCAATGGCTGGCAGAACCTGCCACCGGCAGTGACGAACGCATTTGACCACCCGCTGCTGGCATTGCTGCACGCCGCCCCGCAAACCACCGAAAGCCTGGCCCATTGCAGCGAGCAGGCCCTGGCCGATGTGCTGGCGCAGCTTACCGAACTGGAGCTGCAGGGGCGGGTCAGCAATCAAGCCGGGCGTTGGTTTGCCCGCGTGGGCTAAGTACACTGCTCGCAAGCAAGGTTCCTAGGTGGAGAAACATCAATGGTGAGCAGTTTTCGTGTGCAACAAGCCGCACGTGAGATCCGGGCGGGCGCAGTGATCGCCTACCCGACGGAGGCGGTCTGGGGCCTGGGCTGCGACCCGTGGAACGAGGACGCGGTGTATCGCCTGCTGGCGCTCAAGTCACGGCCTGTGGATAAAGGGCTGATCCTGATCGCTGACAACATCCGCCAGTTCGATTTTCTGTTCGAAGACTTTCCTGAAGACTGGATTGACCGAATGGCCAGTACCTGGCCTGGGCCCAACACCTGGCTGGTGCCCCATCAGGACCTGCTACCCGAGTGGGTGACGGGCCAGCACGACACCGTTGCCCTGCGGGTCAGCGACCACCCGGTAGTGCGTGAATTGTGCGCGTTGGTCGGGCCTTTTATCTCCACTTCCTGCAACCCTGGCGGGCGCCCCGCCGCGAAAACCCGGTTGCGGGTGGAGCAGTATTTCCACGGCCAGCTGGACCTGGTGCTGGGTGGTGCGTTGGGGGGGCGGAAGAACCCGAGTGTGATTCGTAATCTGGCGACCGGGGAAGTTGTTCGGCCAGGGTGATGCCGGAGGTGCCCGGTTTGATGGTGTTTTCGCCTGTGAGATCGATCGTCAGGGTTTTCTGATTCTTACCCAAATGGCTGTCCGGCTAGCCATTTAGGAAATACCCTACGACCCGCGTCCCCTGCCATCACCTTTTCAGTGGGAACCGTCACCCATAGGCTTCAGCCGTCGCCGAATAACTTGGCGATCGGGTGTGGTAACCCGGATGTACCTGGGGCGTCACAGCTATGGCAGCTGTGCGCGGGAGGCGTCATGCCTGCCGGGATCGCTCTAGCCCGGTTTACCACCTCGCGTACAGCTGCCGCCTTAACCATGTGGTAATGGCTTGGCGCCAGCTTCATCGTCTGGAGCAAACCATGAAGAAGATTGTCCCCGATCCACCCCTCCCCTGCACCTCCACCCACGCATTTGGCCGCTGCGACGCCGGCCATGACCACCTCTTCACCGTAAACCCCAATATCTCTGCCGAAGACGCCTTGGTTCATGTAGCCCTGTACCTGCGCGGCGCCTATGAAACCGGCTACAAAGCCTTGGATTACCTGCGCGAAGAGGGCCGAGGCCTGTTCTGGGCGAACCTGCATGCGATTGAAATGGCAGAGGGAGTAATCGAGGCGATCCTCGATGGCATCGAGTCGCCGACGGGTTTACGAGAGAGGGAGTGAGGGCATACAGGTGCACGCCTTGATGATGGTTTCGCCTGTAAGACCGAGCGCCGCCCGCGCGGCGCATCGCGAGCTTTGCTCGCTCCTACGT